>NZ_JAAHGU010000070.1:0-33528 GCF_010692685.1 Okeania sp. SIO2F5
AACTTGACCAATTCCATAGTCAAACTACTTATCGGACTTAGTTTACAAAGTCTATTAACCCAAGTTTCTACAGTCATATCATGTCCGGTAGCATCGGTATTGTATAGAAAAGGTAGGCAACAGGCAACAAACAGGAAGGCAACAGGCAACAAGCAACAGGCAACAAACAGGAAGGCAATTGAGCAAGAAAAAAACTTAAATTTCCTGTAGATATCCACGCTAACTTTTACACAAACGCGCCCCAACGGACATGATATCAAAACCCGATGCCTCAAACTTGGTGGCAGCCATCCTTTGTTTCGTTTGCGATTGAAAAATCTGCACTTACGGTAGCGAGTTTTTCGATGACGACGACCTCGACGAAGAGTTCGCCGTCGTTCCAAAGCATTCTTGATTTGCTGACCACGATGGATTAAAACCATTGCAAAGATAACTTCTTCACTTTGGGTGACCATTGCAAAGCCTGTTTGTTTAGAACCAGGGTCAATTTTTAATTGCAAGCCTTGATTTTCTTCAGCTACCAATTTCTTCAGATGTAAAGTTGGCCTCGCCCGGTTATTTAAACTTTTTACGTTCGGCACACTAGCTTTTCAAATCTCTTTGGCTGTTTAATGCCGAACAATAGAGGTTGGAACTGGCCTAGCATCCCGACGTATTGTCACCAAAATAATGTTTACTTGAAAAAAGTGGGCTGGACTAACGATTTAAACACAAAATTTGCGTTTTGATTAGATTTGTGGTTAGTCCTAAAAATCCCCTAGTTATTTGTAGTAAACATTGATCACGCTTGGTATTATACCAATCAGATCAAAGCAAGATTTTATCCAGGATTTAAACAACTATGGGGTTATTGACTGTAAAGGCACTGGCCACAATTTTAACATCAGAGTTATCTTCGATAATATCGGCGAGACTAACGTTATCAAGATTCTTATCGATAATGCCTTCAAGTTCCTTGAGATACTGATCATTTTCAAAATAAAAGCGATCGCCATCCCGTAAATTAGTGAATTGCTGGATGATGATGGCACTGATTGTCTCACCAACCACTCCACCATTAACTTCCTGTTCGGCTAATCCACCAATCCAGAGATCCACATCATCAATAGAATCATACACCGATGCAAACTTAGCAGCAAGCTCGCTGTCTCCTCCTGTTAATTCATCAAAGTCTGTATAAGAGGATAAACCGATAGCATTACGAAATGTATTAATATCAGCTACACCATTGTCCCGTCCCCGTTGAATATTGAGAGAGGCTAAGTCAAAACCACCAGCCCCAGGAGGACCAAACAAGAAGTTACGAACATCATCAATCAGGAAATTATCAACTGCTTGGGCTTGTTGGGATTCTAACCCTTTCAATAAAGAATCAACTCCATCCTCCATAATTTTGCTAGGTTGAAAGAAAGCATCTCGTAGAGCAACGGCTTCATAGCTTCCATCCTCTTCCACTTGTAAGAGTTGAGGAGAAAGCATGGTATGACCAAAGTGGAGAATTCAGTGAAAATACCCGGTTCAACGGTTTCATCATAACCCGTATACTCACCAAGAGCATCCTTTCCTAAGAGCAAGGGTAAAAATTCATTATAGGTAATGGTCTGAATTTTTGCCCCAACTAAACTACGAGCTGATTCATAGATAAAGTCACCACGACTTAACCCAGACTCTTCAAACAGTTCATTCAGTTTGTATGCTTTTCTTCCGTTCCCATTGTCTAAAACATCAGCAGTTTTTTGTGCCAAGCGGTTATGTTCTCTTACAAACAGGGTGTGAACAGAAGTTAAACCTAATTGTTGATTAACACGGATATCCAAAGAATGTTACAAATAGTCAGAGAAATAAAAAGACAAATGCAGGATATGTCCTTTGACAAAGCGGTCGATCTTCGCAGCTTCCCGTAGGGTGGGATGGCGATCTTCGGAGCGGGTCTGCAAGAACGGGTCTCCTCGCCATATCCAATCGACCAAGAGAGCGGTGCGATCCCGCGACGATGCCAGCTCCCTTGCGGAACGCGCACCAAGAGAAAAGAATGATTTCCGACCTGAAAAATGGTATTGAAGCAATTCCCATACGACTCGGTCTTCCTGACTTCCCCTCCCAGGAGGGGTTAGGGGTGGGTTGACTCCTAAGAAACATCCTAGCTATTTGTAGCAAATATTTATTGATTTGGTATAATATGAAATTCGGTTATACAGTTGTTGCACTCTATACTTCTATTCAATGCAGACATAAAATGCCGGAATATCCCCAGATAATTCCCACTCTCATCCTTCCTTTATCCTTTATCCTTTATCCTGACTTCTGACTCCTTTATCCTGACTCCTAAATGATAGGATAACTAATTATCCGAATACTATATCAGTCCAATACTCTTAACTTTTGCCCAAACTACCTCGCTGCATTTGCTCTCTTTCTATAGCTTCAAATAAAGCTAGAAAATTTCCTTCACCAAAACCTTGAGCTTGCATTTGTTTACCATTCACCCAAGCAACCCTGCGTTCAATAAACTCAAAAAATACAGTTGGTTGAGGAAAAATGGGTTTGGTGAAAATTTGCAGTAACATTGCTTCCGGTCTCATTTCCTGCCAGTCTAGCAAAATTTGATATTCTTGAACTTTTTGCCAGTCAACTTCCGGTAAATAACTTAATGCTTTTGCTTGCAGTTGAGAGTAATATGTTGCCGGAACCCGCAAAAAAACCAAACCACGCGATCGCAAATCTCCTATCACCTCCAAAATATTCTCTGTCCGTAAAGCAATATGTTGTATCCCCGCACCATGATTAGCATCCAAAAATTCTTGAACTTGAGAATTAGCAGATGCAGGTTCATTAATGGGAAATTTCACTCCACCATCTGGGTCAACCATCACTTGACTGCGTAAAGCAGATTTATCTGTTTGAATTTCAAAGCTTTGCTGGGGTTGAAATTCTAGAATTTGATGATACCAGTCGAGAGCAGATTGTAAATTATCTTCAGCTACATTCAAAACTACATGGTCAATAGCTACAATATCTGTAGGGAGTTGAGAAGTAGGATGTAAGATTTGTGCATCATCAATTTTTTCAACTAGAGTATGACTTATATCTCCCCATCCAGAAATTTTTGCCCATCTCAAACCCTGTAAGTCTTGCTGAATAGGTTGCAAAACTTCTGCTCCATTCGCCGCAGCTTTGGCCACAACTGAGTGAAGGTCTCGAACCCGAAAAGCAACATCACCTACTCCGGGAGGATGTATCCTGAGAAAATCAGCAACAAAATTTTCTGATGTGACGGGAGAGGATAGGGCAAAATATACTCGACCTCTGTTGATAATTTCCTTATGAGTATGTTGAGTGGTTTGAGAGGCGATCGCTTTAAAGCCTAATTTTTCAATAAACCAATCTCGTGACTCCATTGCATTTTCAACGTAGAAGTGAATGTGATCGAATTCCATAACCAACCTTTATTACTGATGAGCCTAAATTCTTTTCTTTACCGAATAATTAAGGTAAAAATCCTCTCCTTTAAAGGAGAAACAATGAATTATAGCAATGTGCGCTGGCATCTTTACAAATTGTACGAATTGTCCAATAGCTAAAAGTCTTATATTATCAGATTTTTATTCCCCCTATTGCCTTCCGGAGCTGTGGCCTGTTGCCTGCGCGCAGCGCTATAATTTTCCTTTGAGTCTTACCTCTTCCTTTCCAAGAGAGGTAATTATTAATTATTAATTATTAATTGTTGAAAGGACTTACGCAAAGACACTACATATAGTAGATAAAAACTATAGCACTATGATATATATAGTTTTTTTCTTGGAAGAATGTGTAACTTCTGCTTTAAAAAAATAAATGACTGTCTGGCTGAATATTAATTTCCATTGGTACAGCTTGGGGTTCTGCATTGAGGGCAAACATTATTGCATCGGCAGCAGTTTCAGAACTTAGCATTTTTGAGCGATCGACCTTTAGGCTAACATTATCCCAGAAAGGTGTATTCACTCCTCCGAAATAGAAAAGAGTCACCTTAATACCATAGCGTCGTAACTCATCCGCCATACATTTACTCAAACCCACCAAACCAAACTTAGAAGCACAATATACAGTCCCCATGGCCATTGAATGTTTGCCGAGAATACCAATAACATTGCAGATATGGCCTGATTTTTGTCCTTTCATGACATTGGCAGCGGCTTGACAGGTATAGAAACTGCCTTTCAAATTGAGGTCAAGCATAATATCTAGGTCAGCAGGTTCAATTTTGTTCCATTGTTTGAGAATACCTGCTCCTGCTGCATTGATTAACACATCAATTTTGCCAAAATGACTGGAAGTTTTTTCCATCAGAGTTTCTACTTCCTCTGGGTTGGTAATATTTGTTGGTACAGTAATAACTTGGGTAGTAGATAGTTGAGTGGCTAAATTGTCCAATCTACTGCTATCTCTGGCCGCTAATACTAAGCTCGCACCAGAATTTGCCAGTTTTTCTGCCACTACTGAACCTATACCACCAGTAGCACCCACAACTACAACAACTTTGTCCTGCATTAACTTTCTCTTTACATTTCTTTACATATATATTTATAATATAGCACTATGGAAATAGGACGCGGAGATTCCTCTATTTCCTTGCTCTGGTGTTCCCTACTGCCTACTCCCTTTCCACTCAAATTTATTCAGGACTTAGGCAAATTGACCTTTAAAGCACCATCTTTAGGGGCGAATGGCATTTGCTAAGGTAGAGCTGCCGATAACGCACTAGCTATATGTAGAGTCCCTATGTGGGATGTATTCAAAGTCCCTACCTATTCCCTATTCCCTATCCCCTATTCCCTAAGCACAAAAATCATAGCTAAATTCACCAACGCCGACTTTATCTCAAGCTTACGAACCAACGACCTTCTTCAGATTGATGCAACTTCAGCGAAGTACACAGCTCCAAATATTTGGGAAATTTTTTACTTGGTTGGAACCGCTTAATAGTTTTAGTAATTGGTCTACCATATAAACGATTAAACTCACTGCCGAGATTAGATATAGGAACAGACTTATCTGGAGAGCTATCAGTTAAGTTAGTCACAATTTTTACTAAGACTTTTTCCATGACTTCTTGAGAAGTAATCTCGGCAATATCAGTAATATTGTCAGAGACTTCAATCTGATTATTTGTGGAAGGATTTAAAATCTTTTTTTCCGGTTTAAACAAATTAAAAATGCTGACATAAGTTTGGGATTTTTCCGACGGTTGATGAATTGCAAAATAAGCTGGAAAATTGACAAATATTTGTCTAGACTTTTGGTCAGGAAAGTGATTTAAAACTACATCTTTAAGATTCACTTTATAGGTTTCTTTATACAACGCAGAAATTCTCGAAAATTTAATCCATTGTAGTCCTATTTTTTCTGATTCAGACCTGATTAACTCCTGTAATTGAATAATAAATGTGTCAATAGTAGGTATGTCTGGGACAGAAATCGCATATACTTGTGACTCCCCAGTTTGACTATTTAAAACTGTAATTTGGTTTTTATATTTCCGTACTTGATACACAGTTAATCCATGAGATTGAAGAGTAGTACCCAGATGAGTTAATCCTCGATCTGAAGAACAAACTAAAACTTCTTTAGCTGTGGGATAATTGACAAAAATAGAAGCACCTACAGTTGCCATTTTCAAATCAGCACTATCCTTGCCAGGAGGAACATGAATTAATTGATAACCACGTTGATGAAATTCTTCATCTTTTTTTCCCATACTGCGCCAATTAGCAAAAGCAACCTTAATTTGAATCGGATAATTGCAGATATCTACAAGGATTTTTTCTGTTTCAATATCAAGGTGTAAATTTTCTACATCTAACAATAAAATCGCCATACCAGACTCAACCAATTTAGTTCCATTTGTAGAGAAATCAGGAATCTGAGAATTAGTAATTTTGTCTGATGAAATGATATTTATTTCTGGATAAATGAATCTATCTATCTGAGAAATTAAAGCATTATATCGATCGGAATTAATAAACTCGGGAGTCAGAAGAATATGAAGATAATTTATGACTTTAAGCTGTAAATCCTCCTTGGTTGCAGCACAAGAAAGCCCTTTTGTCAACTTATTAGTCAAAGTAGATTGATTCTTGGCATTATTCCAAGGAATGCTCTTGTACTTTGGATTTATCCATTCTGGATGTTGTTGTTGAATAGAAACGATCGTTTGGTAAATATAATTGCTAATGGCCTTAATAGCAGTAGCATTATTAGTCATCAGCAAACCAGAATTATCTGACATAGTCCATAAGCAATTAATGGTCACTCAATTTTGGATGATTCACAATTAGCTTGGATCTACCATTTTGAGACCTATAGCAAAGAACGAGTTGGTTAAGACATAGACTGACAATCCACCTTAGATAGGGAAATGTTTTTCCCACTGTTGCCTCTGTTGCTACGCGTGCCATCTCTTGGTCGGCATTCTCATGGCGTTCCCTTCGGAAATGGAGGGACAGGAAACCCGAAAAGTGCAGAGGTCATCCGCTTTTAATATCGGCGTTTCGGCTATTGGCTACATGAAAAGCTTTAGCTCCTCTGTAAGAGGCTAGCCGTTAACGTACTTGTGCCCTAGCTTTTAGCGGAGCTTTACCCTAGCAAAACGCCTGTTTCCAAAAGCTTTCGTCTGCCACCGATGCGGGGTTGCATCACTGTTCCTTATTGCCTGTTGCCTGTTCCCTGCTATACACATATCAATCATTTGACATACTCCCGACGTTGCGCTTGAGCTACAACGTGGAATTCGCTAACATAGCTTGTAGGAGCTTTTTGCTTCCTCTTGACAGAGGAGCTACCCTAACATAGCACCTTCCTCCAAGGACGAACCTTTTCTGGTCTCAAGGCGCGCTCCACAGTCTGTCGCCAATCTGACGGCTTTCCTATAAACTGCTAGCCTAGCATCCTTATTAATTCTAACATACTATTAGGAAAACCGCAGCATTGATTAGTTTTCTCATCCCTCTGCTCCCACCCTCAGGAGAGTGCGGGTCTTCAAACAAAGTTGAGATCGGAGATCCCTAATAGTTTGACAATCCATTTTAATATGGCCACAGTCAATTTATGTTATAAAGTAAATAATATTTTTCTCCTCATACCAAATTCATTTCTAACTTGCATAGAATAATATCTCGATCGGGGTTGACTGTAGATCGAGATAGACAAGTTAATAAATTTCATAATTCTGTGCCACCTCACATAAAATTTGTATCACACCTAAAAGCTAACACCTAACACCTAATACCTAATACCTAATAACTAATTTTGTGCAGCCTCACATAAAATTGGTATCACTACAAACTTGAGTAGTAGAAAACTGGGGGGTGGTATCTGCAAAGAGATACTGCGAACTAATTAGTTTGTCAGGCTACCTGAAGACCCATCCCGTATTGAAAAAATCACTATGAATTCAAACATGAAGCCTACAGAATAACTCAACGGTAGCGAAAGGGGCGTTGCTGAAGTGTCATTTCAGTTATTAGTTAGCCTCCTGCCGGAGGAACTGCGTTAACAGTATCTATGCAATAAGGAGGCTTGAAAGATAGAATATTCTCTTTGTCTTGGTCCATTGGATATGACGAGGAAACCCGCTCTTGACAGAGCCGCTTCGCTGTTAGCGTTTGCGGTAGCATTCCGGAACGGAAAGCTTTGCGGTAGCAAACGCCATCCCAACCTACGGGAAGCTACGCTAACGAACGCTTTTTATCCCCTTAAAAGGGGAGGCACATACCCACAATTTCTTGGTAAAATTGAAAAATTTATGTTTTGCGTTGATACTTAATCTAAAAATCGTTACCATTCAGCAACGTCGTGAAAAGAACTGAAAAACATGGCAAGCACAACTATTATAGAAATATTTGCCCAAGACTATTCAGACAGGAGTATTAAGAATTAAAATTAATTTCAATTAAACAAGAGTTAAGAAAAACCTTCCTCTCAAAAGTGAGAATATCCTGAAAATACATATCAAAAATTAACCGTGAATATCTCCATTAGGCATTACAGCACCTTGCATTTGAGCACCACTTAAATTAGCTGTACTTAATTCAACCCTGGTTAAGATTGAGTCATTCAAACTGGAATTACGGAAATTTGCTTTTGCGAGATAAGCGTCAGTTAGGTCTGCTTTAGTGAGATTGGCCTGACTTAAATTGGCTCTGCTAAGATCGGCCCTCACCAAATTTACTTGAGTTAGATTTGCTTTGATTAACTGAGCTTTACCCAATTTTACATCTGCCATGACCGCGCCAGTTAAGTTCGCTTCATTCAGCCGTGTATCCATTAATCCTGCTCTTTGAATTTTGGCATTAATTAAACTTGCCCCAGATAAGTTAACTCCTGCCAAATTAGATTCTGTTAAAAATGCCCCATCCAAAATTGTTTGAGCTAAGTTTGCTTTTGTTAATTTAGCACCTCTAAGTAAAACTTCACTTAAGTTTGCTCCTCTTAAATCAGCTTTTGTTAAATCTGCCCCAGTCAAATCAACACCACGCAAATCAGCTCCACGCAAGTTTACTCCTCTAAGATTAGCTATTTTATAAGCTCGCTTTTCATGGCGGAGATTTGCTCCACGCATATAAGCACCACGCAAGTCAGCACCCTGTAGATTAACTCCTCGCATATCTGCCCCACTCAGATTAGCATCAATTAAACTTGCTAATTCTAGATTGGCCTGCCGAAAGTCTGCATTCTGTAAGTTTGCGCCATGAAGATCGACATCAGCCATTTTAACAGATTGCAAATTTGCTTGAGTTAGATATGCACCACTGAGTCTGGCAGTAATTAGGTTAGCACGTTGTAGATTAACTCGGTTAAGGAAGGCTAATACAAAGTCTGCTCCTTGAAGATCTGCTCCAGAGAAATTTGCACCAATTAAATCTGCTCCATTTAACTGTACACCTTTAAGATTGATGCCATGAAAATCAGTATCTCCTGCTGCATATCTTCTCAGAATTTCACCACCACTCATTATAATTTTCCTTTCCTTACTTAAAAAATTAACTCGAAGTAAGAAGGAAGAGGTAATCAGGAAGAAGGTTAGTTAATTGTTTTGACTAAAATCAATTCTTACGTCTTACTTCCTTCAGATTTTACTTCTTCTTTCTTACTTGTTTTCATCAAAATATTTTAGCATTCAATTGTTTGCGTCCAAGCAATTGATTTTTCTCCTAGTTTTCTACCATGAATTTTGACATTTTTCAGAGATTCTGATTTCAAACTAGCAATTTTTTGTTGCACTAATGAAGTTACCATTTCTTGATTTGGGATTTGCTCAGATTCTAGGATAAGATGTAGCCAACCATTTCTTCTACCAGCTATTATTTTAATTTCTTGTTGCTGAAGTAATTGATGAATTATTAAGGCAACTGCTTTTGGATTACCTTGGGTTGCTAATTCTAGAATTTTTTGTTGATTCTCATCAACACTTTCTTTTTTTTGTTCTAATTCTGTAGAGTTGGTATTGCTAGAATTACTGAAGTTAAGTTTTTTTCTTTCTTCTATTTCTAATTGTTTCAGAATTTCTTTGAATTTTGTGGACTGGTCTTGTATATTACTAATTAAATTTTCTAACGCTGTATATTTTAATAATAAACGTTGTTCTTCTAGCTCAGATTGTAAAAGGTGGTTTAAAGTTTCCTCTAAGGAAATAAATTGTGTTTCTACAGTATCCATTACAGTATCTACACTCTGATTTACCAATGTAGAAATTTCATGCTCTATTTCTAATTTTTGTTTGATTGAATCTAGGATATTTTTTCTTTCTATAGAATCTGTTTGCTCTTGGCCTTGACTATCTATTTTTGGTTGAATAGTAACAGAAGGGATTATTTGTTGTGGCTCAATTGAATCGGTAACATTTTTGGCTTTTTGTTGATTATTTTTTTGGTGAATTCTTTTTGTTTGGGAATTTTCAAATGAACTTATAGACGATGATTCTTGAGTAAAAAAATTACCTTTCTGAAAAGCACTGTTATTTTCTGGATTGCTGATTTTTTGCTCTGAATCTTCAACTTGTACTTGACTATTTGTAGGTAGGATAATTTCTGATGAATAGCAAGTACTTAAAGCATTGATAATTACATTTGCTACTTGAACATATTCATCTGGAGATTCAAAATTATTAGCCATACTATATAAAGAAGATTCTAAATCTGTAATAGATAGGCATAAATTAAATATTTGCCTGATTAGACTATCTAAGTTTTTTGTTTTCAGCAATAACCAATCTCTTTCCCCAAAATTAAATTGATGTTCTACGATTGAAAAAATCAGAATTTTTGTCTTTAATGGATTAGTTCCTTCCATGATTTTTTGCCGGACATCAAACAATTTTCCAGGGTCTCTTTCATAAGATTCTTCTACTACTAATCTATCTTTAAGAGTTATTTGTTCACCTGAATCTCCCTGAAGACCCCAAATGGGACTAGATTCCATAATTGTCATGTCTTCTTCTTCTTCAGGATATAGTTTACCTACACTCTCAATAATTTTCTGTGCTAATAAACCATATTCTGTTTTTTTGTTAACTTTAGAAACTATTCTAGATAAGCGATGATCTAAGGTTTCTATATTTCCGGTTTTTTGATATAATTCTTCTATTAATTCCTTGAGATTAATTTCTTCTAATTTAGTTTCATCATTTTCCCACCTGCCTTCGCAAGCACAATAGATTACTTTCTTAATTCTGATTAAATCTCCATCTTGTTTGAGTTCATTAACTACTGTATCTATGATTGAAAATGATTCCATACTTTTTATCCCTGAATAATTTGTAATTTTTTTTCTAAGTTATTGAAACTTTAAAATGATTTACTGATAATAGTCACATCTTAAACATCAGTTTGGGCAAAAAATAATACTCAAATTGCTGTTCATCAAAAATAGGATTTTATTGGATAATTCAAGATGCTGTGTTTGATTTAGCTATAGTCATGGATAATAATCAGCCCATTATAAATTATATAGTAGTCCTATTTGAGTTGTGCAGAAAATATCTCGGAATTAGGCAACAGGAGTAAGGCTTTTCACTTTTTGATCTACTATTCGATTGTTTACAAATTATTTAAGCTACTATATTACTGTGGTTATAGAATTATTTGAAATACAAAAGTAATATAGTCATCAACTCTACTAGAATATCAAGTCAATTTGTAATTAATTCAGTCACTTTGCTACAGTAGAAAATTATTAAGCTGTTTAAATATTGAACAGCTTATATCAATTTTGGGAAAGGGAACCAGATGGGGAGATTGGGAAATAGTCCGATTTAATATTGAAGTGTGGATAGAATTATAAACATATACTGTATAACCGGATTTTATATTAAACAGAACTTACGCAAAGATACTATATATAGTAGATAAAAACTATAGCACTATGGTATATATAGCGTTTTTCTCGGAAAAATGCGTAAGTCCTGTTCAACCCAAAAGAAAAAGATAATTATCTTTTCTGTGGCGGGTTTAATACTCCACCATCAACGGGGGTGCTTAAAATTGTGTGGGGTTTGAATCCATAAGCAATTTTCCCTTCTGTCTTTCCTAGGTCATGCTACGCAAACAGTTCCCACTGCCTTCTGCCTTCTTCAAAAAGAGGTCTTAGATTAATAACTGTTAAAGCTATTGTCAAAAAAAAATTAATATGATATGGAAAACTTTAATGTAATAGTCATTGGTAGTGGTATTGGAGGATTAGTTGCAGGAGCAATGCTAGCCTACTATGGCAAAAAAGTATTAGTTTGTGAAAGCCATGCTATCCCTGGGGGTGCTGCTCACTCTTTCTCCCGCCAAGGTTTCCACTTTGACTCTGGCCCTTCGTTTTATTGTGGATTAGCTGACCCCAATAGTCTCAATCCTTTACAAAAAGTCCTAGAAATTTTGGGAGAATCTATTGAGACAGTTGTCTATGACCCTCTGGGACACTATCATTTTCCTGAAGGTAGTTTACCTATCTATTCTGATGCGTCGTCCTACATAGAAGCTGTTGCTAAGTTCACAACTCAAGGTGCTGAAGAATTAGAACAATTTCAAGAGCATCTCTTGCAAATATATAACGGCCTGAAAGAAATTCCCACTACAATTTTAAGAGCTGATTTTTGGTTAATTCCTATTTTATTGGGAAAATATGGATTATCTTTGCTGAAGTTACTGCCTTCTCTCAGAGATATTGGGGGTTCTGTTGGGCAAATAATGGACAAATGGGTGCAAGACCCATGGGTACGTCGTTTAATAGACTTGGAATGTTTTCTCCTCTCTGGGTTAAAAGCTGATGGTACTGTTGCTCCAGAAGTGGCCTTCATGTTGGGAGAACGTTCTAATTCTGTTGTTGAATATCCTATGGGTGGTAGTGGTGCCATAGTTGATGCTTTAGTTAGAGGTTTTGAACGTTGGGGTGGTGAGTTACGTTTAAATGCTCATGTGGAACAAATATTAATAGAATCTGGCAAAGTAATTGGGGTAAAGTTGCGTGGGGATGAAGTTGTCAGGGCGAACATTGTAATTTCCAATGCTACGATTTGGGATACCTATACTAAGTTGTTGCAATTAGAAGATTTACCTCCTTCTTACCGGGAAGCTGCTTTGGCAACTCCTGCTGTCGAAAGTTTTATGCACTTACATTTGGGTATTCGTGCCGATGGTTTGGAAGGTTTGACTGGACATCATGTAGTTTTGCTGGATGGGGATGTTGATATTAGTACTCCTGGCAATACTTGTATGATTTCTATTCCTTCCGTTTGGGATGCTCATCTTGCTCCTCCCGGCCATCATGTGGTTCATGCTTATACTCTGGAATCTTTTTCTGGTTGGCAAAAAGATGATTCTTATCAGCAACGCAAACGTGAAAAGGCTGAGTCTTTATTTTTGGCTTTGGAAAGGGTTATTCCTGATGTCCGACAACGTATAACTCTGGAATTAATTGGTTCGCCTCTGACTCATGCTCGTTTTTTACGACGCGATCGCGGTTCTTATGGCCCTGCTATTGTTGCTGGTGATGGTAGTTTTCCTGGGCCTCAGACTCCTATTCCTGGTTTGTATCGAGTGGGTGATAGTACGTTGCCTGGTATTGGTGTTCCGGCAGTGGCTGCTTCTGGGGTGATTTGTGCTAATACTTTGGTTTCTGTTTATAAGTCTTTGTCTTTGATTTAGCTGTTTATTTTTTAAGTTATGGGGAGAGAGGCGATCGCTTACTTAATTGATTGAATAAAAAATCAAGAGTACGGGCGAGTTGAAACAAATAATACAATACTACTTGGAAAAAAATCCCCTGTCAACTCTCTTTACCCTTCCATGGCGCGGATTTTTTTGGGAATGGTTTGGCTCATATTTTTTGAGTTGGTGGTTCTGTGGATGATGGGGGGATGGGGACCCACCCTTAACCCCTCCCAGGAGGGTATGACAAATTCTCATCTTTATCCTCTTGTAGCTCTAGTCCTACAGGTTTTAACCATTCTTGGATTGCTTTCTTGCATTGTAGAATGACCTCTAATTCTCTATGAATTACTACGAAATCATCAGATACGCTGATGATTTTGGGTTTGTACCCTTGGATATAATTCTTCTGGTTAGGAAAAATTTCTTGGGTGTCCCTAATCATTCCATCCAATGCGATGTTAGCCAGCAGAGGTGATATGACACCACCCTGAGGTGTGCCAGACTCTGTTTCTGTAAATACGCCGTTGTCTAATTGGTCAGTGGAGACAGTGGCGATCGCTTTTTTAGGTAACAAAGAACAATAAGAGTTTATGCTTAGTTACTTTTATTGCGTATGTCGCAATAGGAGTTTTTACTTATAGTTGAACACTATGTAGAAAAGGAATTTTCTACATAATACTACTGACCACTAAAGCTTGGCATTTGACAAAAAGATGATCGACAATTGATTTTTTAGTCCATTTGACAGGGATGAAATGAAAAAGTTACTATATTTTTAGTTGAGAACCTCGATAAATAAATAGTAATACATTTTTAGTCATTTATTAGTAGTTAATAGTGGCTAAGAGATAGTTTTTCATCTTTGCATAGACCCCCATCGACGCGGGTCGGAGAATCGCTGAAACCCTAATCCCTTAAAATCTTACCTTTGACTTTTGACTTCTTCCTGATACTTGTGCGCTGTCCCTGCGCTCAGATATATTGAAATAGTTCTGCGACCAAAATAATAAAGGAGACTCAATGAGATTAATCATCGCATTCCTATTATCTTTTCTACTGTTGGGACAAAATCCAGCTTTCGCCTTCTATCAAATTGATGGGGATTTCACAATAAACAATAATTGTGAAGCCTACACCAGCTTCAGAAAGAAAACTGGACCTGTCACTCTTGAAACGGGAAAAGTTTACCCAGTCTTAGGACTAAATAAAGAAACTGGAAATTACCTTAATATCAAAGTAGATGGACAAACTAAATGGGTAAACAAGAGCTGTGGTGAATTTAATCCCGACGGACAAAGTATCAGTGAAGCAGAAGGAGACGACACAGAAACACTCACTGGTCAAAGTTGCCCTATAGAACGTTGTATAGATAAATATGTTCTTGCCATTAGTTGGCAACCTAGTTTCTGTCAAACAAAGCAAAGTAAACCAGAGTGTATTTCCCAAACGGCAGACCGCTACGATGCCACTAACTTTACTTTACATGGCTTATGGCCCGATAGAGCATCCTATTGTGGTGTGTCTTATGAAGATAAAAGTAATGATAAGCAGGGAGAATGGGATGATTTACCCCCATTAGACCTGGATGAACAGACAACTTCTGAGTTAGCAGTATTAATGCCAGGGGTACAGTCTTATCTACATCGTCATGAGTGGATCAAACATGGAACTTGCGATGGGCGAGATGAGGATACTTATTATGATATTTCCCTAGATTTACTTCGAGAAGTGAATGATTCTGAAGTACAGGAGTTGTTTGCGGAAAATATTGGTAAAATTATTACTCGGTCTCAGATTGATACAGCTTTTGAAAATTCTTTTGGAGAAGGAGCTGCTAAAAGTGTGAAAGTCAAATGTAGGGATGGCTTGTTTTCTGAGTTTCAAATTAAAATGCGTAGACCTCTAGTGGGAGACAAGTTAACAGATATTTTGCTGCCAACAAAGAGAGGGTTCTGTGATGATGTGCTGGTTGATGCTGCTGGGTTTTAGAAGTTGAGAGCTTTTGTTACTGGTAGCAGTGGTTTTATTGGGGCAAACTTGGTCCGGTTGTTGTTGCAGCAGGGTTATACTGTTCGATCGCTTGTTCGCCCCACAAGTTGTCTAGATAATCTCCATGGTTTGGATGTGGAGGTTGTGCTGGGTGACTTAAATGACTCCCACTTATGGGAGTTGATGGTGGGGTGTGAGGTTTTGTTTCATGTTGCTGCTCATTATTCTTTGTGGCAAAGGGATAGAGAGTTGCTTTACAGAAATAATGTGTTTGGTACGCGCAATGTTTTGGAGGCGGCACGACGAGCGAAAATTGAACGGACGGTTTATACGAGTTCTGTTGCTGCTATTGGGGTGGGGGTTTCTGGTGCGGTGGTTGATGAGGGTTATCAGTCTCCACTGGAGAAGTTGATTGGTGATTATAAAAGGTCTAAGTTTTTGGCGGAGCAGGAAGCGGTGAAGGCGGTTAATTTGGGACAAGATGTGGTAATTGTTAATCCTACTACTCCTGTTGGTGCTTGGGATATTAAACCTACTCCTACTGGTGATATTATTGTGCGATTTTTGCGTAGGCAAATGCCTGCTTATGTAGATACTGGTTTGAATATTATTGATGTTCAGGATGTAGCTTGGGGACATTTGTTAGCTTTGGAAAGGGGGAAATGTGGCGATCGCTATATTTTGGGAAATGAAAATCTGACACTTAAGGCGTTACTAGATTTATTGGAGGAAATTACGGGTTTAGCTGCTCCTAGACAAACTGTTCCTGTTTGGTTGCCTTTAACTGTGGCATGGGTTGATGAAATAATTCTGGGAAGTTTGGGGAAACTACCTTCTATTCCTTTGGATGGGGTACGAATGTCTCAACAACGAATGTATTATGATGCTTCTAAAGCGGTGAATGAGTTGGGTTTACCTCAGTCTTCGATTAGAGTTGCTCTTCAGGATGCTGTTGATTGGTTTCGGGTTTATGGTCTGAAGGAGTAGGGGAGTGAGGGAGTGAGGGAGTGGGGGAGTGATATCAAATCCGGTAGCATTGGTCTTATTCAGCATTATTAAGATTGTAGGGGCGAATGGCCATTTGCCTCTACTGACGTGCTAATTATCAAAAATGTCATTGCCCTTGTGTTAATTACTTACAGCAGTTTTCTAGTTGATGAGGTACAAAGTTTTATTGCTCTAGGGAACAGGGAATAGGAAATATAAGAATAGTCCTACAAGTGTACCTTACTATCCTCAAAAGTGCTGTAATAATTGAAGTTTCACCTCACAAAAGCATTCTTTTTTCACTCAAATTCTCTAATTTTCATAACTACTAAATCTTTGTGATTTTCTCTCCTCCTGACTCCTGACTCCTGACTCCTGACTCCAAGAGACTTAACCAATCTATAACTGTTTAACAGGATTTGATATTACAACAAAATAAATAATAGTAGTAAAAATTTACCAGCAAATAATAAAGGTGTTGGTAATGGTAATTTTTTATCGCTTATATCAGGAGCGATATTATCGTTATTGGGAATAGTATCTACAATGAGAGTGATACCATGGTTACCTAAAACATATACAACTTCTCCTGTATTAACTGTAAGTTCTTGGATACATTTAGCATTCCATAAACTACCCCGATAACGAACTCTACCAAGTTGATTTGGTCGAATTATTTCATCAACTACTGCCTCTTTAGTCATGGATAACAAATATCGGTTATTTGTACTAGAAGTTTTGACAGCACAATTAAAATTATTTAACATCGATAGCTCTTCTCCTATATATAAAATTAATTGTAAGGATTACCTGTAGAAAAAATGGTAATTATTAGTTTCTCTATGACTTTTGGTTGAAAGTTTTTAGTATAATATTCTTCTGTAGTCTGTAGTCTGAGTCCGCTAAAAATTTATTTTTTACTTTTGACTTATTCAATATAGATAGTCTTCACCAAATGAAACCTCTAATTGCCAACTACTATATAATAATTGGTGTTAATTTTTTCTACATTTGAAGCTTCAGTCATCTAGGTAGTAAATCTGGAACTTTTAGTCAAAATTAGAAATTTTATAAATTCCTTGCAGAAGGAAGAAGGAAGAAGGAATAAATTTTAAGTTTTTGATATGTCGCGCCCTTTTCTTCGACTGCTATACTAGGCAATCAGAATTGATCAATTTCCAGAATGAAGAAAAAATAAATATTTTGCAGGTTAATCCTGAAAAATATAAACTTAATAGATATTATTTGTATTTTTCCGAAATATGGAGATAGTTAGCTGATATACTAGGTATTATTTTTTATATTATGTTTGGTTAAATATTTATACTTTGGTAGAAGAAAAGGAGCAAGTTTTTAACGGAGTCAGAAGTCAAAATTTAGATAGGAGAGCCTTTTTTTACCTACCACCTTCTTCAATGATATATATTAAGGAGAGAAATTAGAATATGGGAGGAAATCAATTTCGATTTAAACAGTTTACTATTCTACAAGACCAATGTGCAATGAAAGTCGGTACTGATGGTACTTTATTAGGAGCATGGGTAGATATTTCTGGAGCAGAAAAAATTTTGGATATTGGTGCTGGTACGGGCTTAATTTCTTTAATGCTGGCACAGCGTTCTCGTCAGGGGTGTGGAACACTATCCCTTGCTAAAATTGATGCTGTAGAAATTGATGTTAACTCATCTATTCAAGCTAGAAAAAATGTGGAGCGATCACCATGGTCAGATAGGATTAAAATTCATAATTATTCTATTCAGGAATATGCAGAATCTTGTCAAAAACAGTACAATTTAATAGTATCAAATCCACCTTTCTTTGAAAATGCTTCTAAGGCTGCAAAAAAAGCCAGGACAATTGCCAGACATACAGACTTTCTTTCGCAAACTGATTTATTACAAACAGCAGTTCAACTTTTGTCTGACACAGGTAAATTAGCTGTAATTTATCCGGTAGAGCAAGCTAAAAAATTTCAGATAAAAGCACGATATTTTGGATTATTTTGTCACAAAAAACTATATGTAAAATCCATGGCAGAAATTCCAACGAAGCGAATCTTGATGGAACTAAGTAAAAATAAATTACCCCCTCAAGAAAATACTCTTATTATTGAAGCTAAACAATATTTATACACCCCTGAATTTATCGCATTAATCAAAGACTTTTACCTAAAATATTAATCTCCTTCCTTCTTCCTGATTTAATATGAATGAACCATTAGAGACAGAACTATATTTAAGTTCAGAAAAAGACGAATTATTTGAAAAAAGCCCCTGGCCGAAACCTTTTACTTTTAATGCCGAAGTAGTCAAAGTTTTTGATAATATGGTATCTCGTTCGGTGCCTCTATATAGAGAAGTTGTAGCAGGTGCAGTGCATTGGACGCGGGCATATTACCAACCAAAAACACGCATTATTGATGTGGGGTGCTCCACAGGTACTTTCCTAGAATTATTGGGGCGATTTTTGAAACAGCCAGCAATTTTAGTAGGAATTGATAATTCTCAAGATATGCTGGATAAAGCTAAAGAAAAATTAGCTCAAATTCAAGATTTTCATCAGATAGAATTAATTTGTGAAAATGCAGAAAATTACTCCTTTGAAAATAGTAGTGTAGTAGTCATGAACTACACCTTACAATTTTTATCTCTCCCTCAACGACAAAAATTATTGCAGGCAATTTATCAAGGTTTAGTTCCTGGTGGTTTGTTATTTATAAGTGAAAAAATCAGGTCTAATTGTCCTCAGTTTCAAGAACAAATTGCCCATCATTATGAAGCTTTTAAAGCTAAAAATGGTTATGCTCAGAATGAAATTGAACGAAAAAAAGAGGCTCTGGAAAATGTATTAGTTCCTTTGACAGAAATTCAACAATTGCAAATGTTGAATGACAGTGGTTTTCAACAAGTAGAATCGCTGATTAAATTTCATAATTTCATCTCGTTTGTGGCATTAAAGTAGGGTTAAATTAAAAATTTACTTAACTAGCTATTGGAACTTACACAACTTTTAACCCCAAATATAGCCCAAACTCTTTCTGTGAAAGGCAAATACGTCACGGTTATTATTCAACCAATTAAAAAAACGGAAAGACATAGCTGTACGAAAAGCGTACCATTGCATCAGTAAATGTCTTCAAAGGTTTATCTCTCCATTGCCTCTATAATCCCCCAGTTAGCTTATGCCAAATGATAAAAGTATAGGCACAAAATACCAAAATAAAATGGAGTCTGGAACGCCATTTATCTCTTATACCAATTCCCATGCATTAATGCTATACTTCCGATGAACTTCAGTTATTAAGTAATAATAATCGTTTAGTAATTTTTATAACGATTATCGGCATTAAACCAAGATATCTTATCTCTTTTCACCCTACTCCCTACTCCTTTTTTCCCCTCCACGGTCGGGGTTAGGGGTGGGTCCCTACTCCCTACTCTCAAGGAGATGTAGCAATAATGCGTGAGATTTGGTATTAGTTGATATTCTTTTAATTCTAACCATCATCAGCGCTTATCGGTAAAAAACCTCTATCCAATTTCTGTTTGAGTAGCTATTACTACCTACTGAGATGTTACTTTAGAAAGCTCAATATTGGTAATAAAATAATAAATTTCTGTTGCCTATTCTACAGAATTAGCATTCATAACGATAGCAAAAGTTCTTTCTCCTTTCCGAAAAAGATATAGACTTTTTGCACATAGCAGGCAACAGGCAACAACTTCGGAAAGCAACAGGGAATAGATTTTTAGGAAAAAGGTACGAAAAATGATTTAGGGAACTGACTTTTACAACTCTAGCTTATGTTAAATAAAGGGTAAGTTTATTTTCACCAGATGTCTATTACCTCTCCTTGAAAACGAATAGGATTGACGCGGAGCGTGAAAATTTTTTCTTCTCTTGGTCGATTGGATATGGCGAGGAGACCCGTTCTTGCAGACCCGCTCCGCTAACACCATCTCACCCTACGGGAAGCTCCGAAAATCGACCGCTTTTTTCTCCTCTCCTTTAAAGGAGAAGATTTTTACCTTAATTATTCGGTAAGTGGTAGGTTTTAGGTTGTCGGTTGTCGGTTGTTGGTTGTCGGTTTTAGGTATTATTATAGAATCCGGTTATACAGTATATGTTTATAATTCTATCAACACTTCAATATTAAATCAGACCATCTCCCCTACTCCCCTACTCCCCCACTCCCTTATTCACCACCTCTGCCATATTACAAATCTCGGTGAGTAAATACCTTAGGGCGATCGCCAGAATAAGTAGCAGCAATATGACCATCACCTACAACTTGATATTTATAAGTCACTAACCCTTCTAAACCTACTGGACCTCTTGGTGGCATTTTCTGTGTGCTAATTCCTACTTCAGCTCCAAAACCATAACGGAAGCCATCAGAAAACCGAGTCGAACAGTTATGGAATACTCCTGCCGCATCTATTTGAGCCAGAAATAACTCTGCAGTTTCTCTATCCTCAGTTACGATAGCATCTGTATGTCCAGAACCATAAGTATTGATGTGAGCGATCGCTGAGTCTAAATTATCTACCACCTTAATTGACAATACTAAATCGCTATATTCTGTTGCCCAGTCTACTTCTGTCGCCACTTTTACCGACGGTAAAACCTTCCGAGTAGCTGCATCACCTCGTAACTCTACCTGATGCTTTTCCATAATTGGGAAAACCTCTGTCAAAAACTTGTCAGCAATATCGGTATGAACTAACAAAGTTTCCACTGCATTACAAGCAGCAGGATACTGAGTTTTGGCATCCACAGTAACAGCAACTGCCTTTTGAATATCCGCTGACTTATCTACATAAACATGACATATTCCTTCAGCGTGACCCAAAACAGGAATTTGAGTATTTTCCTGTACAAATTTTACAAAAGAATTAGAACCTCTGGGAATAATTAAATTCACATATTTATCTAATTTCAGTAACTCCAGAGTTTCTTCTCGCGTAGTTAATAACTGTACTGCATCAGGATTAACAGAAGTTGTTGCCAGTCCTTGACGAATTGCTGTAACTAACTCTTGACATGAATTAGTTGCTTCTTTACCTCCTTTAAGAATGACACCATTTCCTGATTTAATTGCCAAAGCCGAAATTTGAATTACAGCATCAGGACGAGCTTCAAAAACTACACCAATAACTCCCAATGGACAAGTAATACGTTTGAGAATTAATCCTTCATCTAGTTCCCGATGTATTTGCACCGCACCCACTGGATCAGCCAAAATAGAAACATTCCGTAAACCTGCGATCGCGCTGTTAAGTTTGGCCTCATCCATTTTCAATCGATTATAAAGAGGTTTAGCAATGCCATTGGTTTGAGCTATCTGACAGTCAAGTTTATTTGCTGCTAGAATTTTTGGTGCTGCGGTTTCCAGTGCTTGGGCGACTGCTTCAATTGCTTGATTTTTTGCTTCTGTGGATAAACCTGCCGATTTTTGTGCTGCTTGACGGGTTGTTTTGGCTATTTCAGTCAAAGAAACTTCTATAATCATCGTCTTTTTGGGATTTTTTTACGACTTATTTTATCATTATACTGCTTTGGTATAATAATTATTAATGATCTTGTGATTGATATTAATTATTAAATTTATATCTCAAGTTTTAAATGAATTTTATTGAGCAAAAAAAAATTTGTGAGGGGATAAAAGTACAGGATATTTAATGTAAGTGTGGCACATCAATCAAAATTAATGTTTTGCTCTATACTCTAAATTAATCACACTCAATTAAAACTATTTAATCTCAACTAAAATATGCTGAATTATTTTCTATTTCAGATATTTTTTGATTATTTAAAAGCTATTTATGGAAAAAATAAGTATATATTATTTGGCATATTTTTATATTATTTTTTTCAAAAAATGTTATCAGATCAGGCTTTAAAATCAAGCAATATAAGTAAATAAAAGCCTTTTTCCCATAGCATTACATTAGTAATAGGCTGATATACGACTTACTAATTGCTAAAACATTACAATTTCTGTCCGGATGTTTACCCTTTTAGCCAGAAAGCAATCAATAGACTAATTTTATCTTCAATAACCAAAAAAATCTGGTCTCAAGCCTTCCATTTTAAGGGGATAAAAAAGAAAGAAAATTCTGCATCTTCTCGTCTCCCTATTGCAGGAGGTACTGTTAACGAAGTCAGAATTCAGAAGTCAAAAGTTATTTTTGTAACGAGGATTTGAGCAAACCTCTAAAAATATTTCGCCTTAAAAGGCGGGGTTTGCACAACCCAATTATTTTGATAACGTAGCTCCTCTTTCTGAGGCTAAATGATAACTGATATAGCGTTTTCAAATGAGATTTTAAAAAGAATTGGTTATTGACTAACAGTAAAAAGTCCAGCAAACCTTCTTACCTGTTGCCTGTTGCCTGTTACCTAAAAGCGACCAGGTTTTTTACGCAACTCAAATGAAATTACTATAACTGAATTGACTTATGCAAATTTATAAATTTATTTCATTCAAACAACTACTCATCAAGCAAAATAACTTCTTTAATCGCTATAAAATCTCAAAAATCATCACAGTTATAATTGTTAGCCTCTTCACCTTTATTCTGATAACTAATCAAACTTTCTTAGCATTAGGCCAGACTTCAGAAACATTACAGAATAATAATATTGAAAATATTACTCAAGTTCCATCATTAACACCTATCAGCAATATAGTTTATAAACCAATCAAAATTGACGGCAGAGAAATTTTTAAAGTAGCCGCAGTAGCAGGACAAGAAATCCAAGGAAATAGTAATACATCTCCCCTAAATATTAGAGTTAGACTGTATGAAAATAACCTCAAACAAACAATTAAAAATTGCTTTGATGCTGATACTTTAAAATTAACTCTTGAAACCCGAGAAAACCAGACTTTAGTATTTGCCTCAGACGCAGAACAACTCAAAAATAAATTTCTGATTGCCATCACAGATTTAGATGCTCAAATTCATGGTATATCTAGAGAAGATTTAACTAATCAGATTATTGGTTTTATGAAGGATGCCTTAATTAGAGCGCAGAGAGAGCGACAACCAGACTATTTATTGAGGCAAATTTTAATTTCTTTAGGAATAATATTAGCTTTGATTCTGTTGAGCTTTCTCATATCAATTTGGCAAAAGCACTGCTTAAAAAAGTATCAAAAAATCCAAAAATACATAGAAAATTTAAAAGTATCTCGCCCACAAGTAGATGAATTTATAAATTATCAAGAATTAACAACAGCAAAAACAGAGTTAACTTTAGGGCAAAAACAACAGTTAAGATGGGAACAACAGCAAGATAAAAATTCTTTTTTTAGAAGTTTTCTGCAAGTAAGTCACTTGATTTTATGGTTAAGTGGTATTATTTGGATTTTAGGTAATTTTCCTCATAGTCGTTGGCTACAGATTTTTTTAGTTTCTCATGTCATAGTGTTCACTATTATAATTGGTACTTATTTAGCAATTAAAGGTAGTCCGGTGATGGTCAACTGGTTTGCTATAAATAGTTTTAAAAGATTAGAAAATCAAAGTTATGGTCATAGAAAAATACCACAAGCAATTACTTTTTCTCATACATTGAAAGGAATTGTGATGTTTACATTAGGTTGTATTGGTATGCTTTGGATATTTCAAAATTTCAATGTTTCTATAACTATAGTATTATTAGGTTTAGGTATTATTAGTTTCACAGTTTCTTTGGGTGGTCATAATCTAGTTAAAGATATCATCAGTGGAATTTTAATTTTGCTAGAAGATCAGTATGCAATTGGCGATTTGATTGACCTAGATTATACTATAGGTTATGTAGAAGATATGAGTTTTCGTGTCACACAATTACGTGATGTAGGAGGACGTTTAAGTTCAATTCCTAATAGCAATATTTCTATAGTTCATAATTTTACGAAAGATTGGGCAAGTATTGATTTAAGAATAAAAGTTAATTTAGATTCTAATTTAAGCCAAGCAGTACAATTAGTTAAACAAGTTGCTAATGAGTTAAAAAATGATGCAGAGTGGGGAGATAAAGTTTTAGATTCTGCCAGTGTTTTAGGTGTCAATAGTGTTTCTCAAACTGAAGTAGAATTTATGATTAGAATGAAAAGTATACCAAGAGAACAATGGAATGTAGCCCGTGAATTTTGCTACAGGTTGAAACAAATTTTTGAGTTGAAAAAGATTGCCTTTAATGCCACAATATCTTCAAAATATAGATAAGTCCCTTCAGTTTCCTGTAAAATAATACAAGTACCTAACTTTTACCCAAGAGTCAAGACAATAGAATCCTTGACAACTTTCACCAAATTAAAAATGATACTAAACAAAAAAATATCAAAATTACTGATCTTAAAAGGACTTGCCCTAATCATACCTTTGGCTGTAAATGCTGTAACATATCCTACATCTGCCCAAATTAATCCTAACCCACCCCCAAATAATCAAAACTCCTCAGGGCGCACTATGACTGTTCGCTCCGACATTCAAGAAGCAGACTCTCGAACAGGAGTTGTTACAGCTCGTGGTAATGTCCAAATTAACTATCCAGCTCGCCAAATTCAAGCCACAGCAGCTCAAGCTCAATACTTTAGTAGAGAACGTCGAATTGTCCTCAGTGGAGATGTATTTATCCTACAGGAAGGCAATACAATTCGTGGAGAAACAGTTACCTATCTCATAGATGAAGGACGCTTTATTGTTCTACCTCAGTCTCAAGGGCAAGTAGAATCTGTATATTTAGTGCCTACAGGTGAAGATGCAGATGGGGGAAGCAATGTTACTGCTCCATTCAATCCAAAACCCGCCTTTAAAAGTCCAATAAGCCCATAACTATATTATATATAATTAAAAATTATCGCATATTACAAATTAATGTGGTGTGCCTGATTTTTTGTATCTGTTCTCTGTTCCCGAAAACTCTAGAAATCTTTACACAGCAAACTACCAAACAAAATTGTTTGTATAGCAGAAGGAAAAAGTAAGAAGTTTTATTCCCAAGTTTGTAGCTATTTCATAAGTCAAATACAGTAATGGCGACTGCTATATATCTACAAAATACTCAGGTATATTTTCTTTTTCCTGTTAAGGTTTTCCGTACCTCCAAGTATTAAATGAATTTTGCACAGGTAATAATATGATTGACAATAATAATATTTTGTGTATATTGAAGCAGCCTGGAATTGGTAAGATATTTGTTGTTTCTAAAGCTTAGGAATGAGGATTTTATTATCTACATAAGTTGAATTGCTTAAGCTCCCTATTGTGTGAGTGCTTTAAAAAAATCTGGACTTTATTTAATTCTTATTCCTTAGTTAATCTTTGAGAGCTGGCTTCTAACCCAAATATGAAAATTGTTCTTGAGAATATTCATAAAAACTATGGTAAACGTGCCATAGTTAGCCGAGTTAATCTATTCATTGCCCAAGGAGAAATTGTTGGCCTACTCGGTCCTAATGGCGCAGGTAAAACCACTACATTCTATATCGCTACAGGTATAGAAAAACCCTCCCTTGGCACTGTCTTTTTAAATGAGTTAGATATCACAACTCTACCAATTCACAAGAGAGCAAAACTGGGTATTGGCTATCTAGCCCAGGAACCAAGTATTTTTCGCAACCTCAGTGTTAGAGATAATATTCTCCTGGTCTTGGAACAAACAAAAATTCCTCGTCGCCAGTGGAAAAAGTTCTTAGATTCTCTATTGTATGAGTTTCGCTTAGAAAAAGTTGCTTCTACTTTAGGTTCCCAAGTTTCCGGTGGAGAACGGAGGCGAACAGAACTAGCAAGAGCCTTGGCCTCTAGCAAAGATGGACTAAGATTTTTGTTTTTAGATGAACCATTTGCAGGAGTAGACCCAATTGCCGTTTCTGAAATTCAAAAGATTGTGGCCAAATTAAGAGAACGAAAAATGGGCATCCTGATTACCGACCATAATGTTAGAGAAACTCTAGAAATTACTGATCGAGCCTATATTATGCGCGATGGACAAATATTGGCATCTGGAACAGCAGAAGAACTTTATAATAATCCTTTAGTACGTCAGTATTATTTGGGTGATAAATTTAAGTTTTGAATTACATTCAAAAATTAATTATTAATTATTACCTATCCGTTTTGCAGGATAGGATTGGGGAAGATGATTTTTTTCTTTATTTATTCTTTAAATCAGAGGCTTTAAACCTTAATTATTCGGTAACATCAAATCTGGTAGCATTAGTATTATTCACTCTTAAGGAATAAGATGCGATAATTTTAGGAGCTAACAGCCTTTAGTCCCTATGAACCATATGACAATACAGAGAATTATATCACTCCAATTTCTCGGGAACCATAGCTGGCAGATTTGATCTAAGTAGACATCTCCACAAATCCAAAATAAAATCAATTATGATCCATAAACTGGAGAATACAAAGTTCTGTAAAAAACGGTTTGCTCTCAAGATTGAAAGTTCTACTGGGAAAGGCTTACAGCATCTACTGTTGTGAATGGATAATTTTTAACATTGAGTCCGTGAAACCCTTGACTAGCAATAGTTATTCCCAGAACTTTACACTGTCTAGTCCATAAATTATCAATTATTTATTCCTGTTCCTTGTTAAACTGCGCTAATAACAAAGTTAAATCGTCATCAGTTCTACCTGTAACTTTAGGCGATCGCAAAAATTCTTCCAATTGTTTAGTCGCCTCTTGTTCATCTGTCACCACAGTCATAAACTTAAACAATGGTGCAAAAAACGGACAATGAGGCAACCCTCTTGGCATCTTCAAAGCCAGCATTTGTAACCCATCGGAAAAAATTGCTAAATGAAAAGGCTTTCCTTGCCAAATCTTGATTTGAGCAGCTTCCACACCTTGCTCTGAAATCAAAAAAGTTGTCTCATTAATATATTCTCCACTTTGAGGAGCAGTCAGCGGAAAGATATTTTCTTCACCATCTCCCACTACCGCCGCACCATCTCCAACCTGAGCAGCAATAGCAAACTCTGATGTCGCCACCACCAAAATCAAAGTTGCAGCAAACTCCCGTGCTTCAACCTTCCTCACTTGAGACTCAGCCAAAACTGCTGTTCTCGCGGCTCTCAAAGCATCAATTAATTGATACTGCCAATCAACATTATTATCTTTAGACAAAAAATGTTGTTGAGAAATAGTTTCTACTGCAGCACTGACAGCTATTTTCGCCCCTACCTCCCCAAAATTAGATGAACCAGCGCCATCAGCAACTGCTGCAACTAAAATACCTTCCGGTAAAATCTCCCAATGATTTGCATCCTGACATGGTTGTCCACGTTTTTTGTGACTCGTACCTGCCACTGACACCGATACCACTCGCCAATGACCTTGTTCTTCTGTTGACATAACCTAACTTTTGGTAACTTTCCTTATTTCATTTGTGCAAGATATTAGGTGTTCTGCTTTAGGTACTAATTGCTATAACACCTTCTTCTATAATTAACGAGCTATCAGCTTTTATCGCTCTGAGTTATTTCAGTTATCAGTTATCAGTTATCAGTTATCAGTTATCAGTTATCAGTACCTCTGCAATAACGAGGCTTGACATCAGGAATATGCTCTTTTTTTTATCCTTTTAAAAGGGGAGACTTTAGACCACAATTTTTCGGTAAAAATCCCCGGGATCTTATCATCCGGATGGTTGAGGAGGAGTCGAAATCTCCTTTCGGTTCCGGAATTATCCGCAAACGGGGGTGTCTCAAAAAAAATCTGCTGACTGCTGAAAGCTGAAAGCTGAAAGCTGACCGCTGAGGTGCTTCTTTAAACTGTTCCCCATCCAGGAGGAGGCAGGGCCACTTGTTCGTCAACTTTAGAGTGGGAAACCTGCTGCATACTGGCAGATAACCAAATAAACATTTCCCGAAAGTCAAGTCCTCTCAGTTTTAGCGGTGTTCTGAGCGCAATTTCTCCAAGCTTATCCATATTTGCCCCTTCTACACCCACTGCAAAAAAGGCAACGTGCTTGTTATCTTCTTCTTCTCTAATGCGCTCTGTTGCTTCCTTAACAACTTTTTCTGATTCACCTTGAGGTTCGCCATCAGTAATCAAAAAAATCCAAGGTCGATAGTAAGTTATGCCATTATTCCGATATTCTAACTTCCGAGCTGCAATCATATCCAGCGCTTTGTTAATAGCTGTACCCATGTAAGTTTGTCCTTGGGCTGTTAATACCGGGTTTTCAAATTGGTCTGCAGTGATAAACTCTTGCACAATTTTTATTTGGTTGTCAAAAGAAATAATTGCCACCTCTACTCGTTTTTTAGCTAAGTCATCGGTAATTAAATTATTTCTAAAAGTTTCTAACCCCTCATTCAAAGCTTGAATAGCGTTGCCTGTCATTGATGCTGAGGTATCCAATAGTAGGACACAAGGACAGCGGGGTTCAGGGTTTTCTGCAAATTCTACTGCTTCATCAAGTCTCATAGTAGTTTTTTGGCCTTATATTAACAATTTATATTTTTTATATTTGTTTTCTTTATCTCTGATTCTAGAACTATATTTCTAGTAACTTTGGATTAAATACAACTAACATTCAGATGACATAGTACACCATAAGGCATTTTCCGACTAATATGAAATACGTTAATGTTTGCTAGCAAAGATTGATGGGGAGATGGGCAGATAGGTAGATGGGGAGATAGGGAGATTAGTATATTTGCACAATTTTTTGTATTTCATATAATCAGGAATTGCGCAGTACCGCTACATATAGTGTATAATTTAGTCATTATTGCTGATATAACCACTATGATTGGTGCAGTTGCGTAAGTCCTGATAATATAACATCTAAAATGGATAGATAATCCTGGGTTGAGAGCTAGATGAATCAAAGTTTGTCCCAATTGATATTTCTATAACACTACGTCTTGTTGTTAGGACAATAAATTTGGGTTGTAGGAAAAAGAAAAATGTCCTATCAAAAAATGCCTGAGAGTCTGTCTGCAGAAGGAAATTACGTCAATGCCCTAAAAATGGCTATAACCCTTGGTAGTGAAGAATCAGGACTTAGGCAAAAACACTATATAGTGTTAAGCCTTAAGGATCTATCTGTATTGGCGATCTAAACTAGATTTCTCTTGACGATCGCCTGAACAACAAAATTCGTGAGTGTATTAAAAGTAGGGAGTGTATAATCACACCCTACCCGATCGCAATTATAAAAATTCACGTCCCATAAAAGCTTGCAAGACTTCCGGTATTTTCACACTACCATCAACCTGCTGATAATTTTCCAAAATAGCCGCCATAGTTCGTCCCACTGCTAAACCAGACCCATTCAGAGCGTGAACATACTGAGTGCCTTTTTTCTTTCCTTCCTTAAACCGAATATTTGCCCGACGTGCCTGAAAATCTTTCACATTAGAACAACTAGAAATTTCTCGATATGTTCCTGATGATGGTAACCACACCTCCAAGTCATAACATTTAGCCGCAGAAAAACCTAAGTCTCCAGTACACAATTCTATAATTCGATAAGGTAATTTTAGTGCTTGTAAAATAGCTTCTGCATCTGCCACCAATTTTTGATGTTCTTCTTCAGAGCGATCAGGATGCACAATTTTTACCATTTCGACCTTATTAAATTGATGGAGTCGAATTAACCCCCTAGTATCTTTGCCATAAGCACCAGCTTCTCGACGAAAACAAGGAGTATAAGCACAATGATAAATAGGTAGTTGTTCCGCAGTCAAAATTTCATCCCGATACAAATTCATCGTTGAAACTTCCGAGGTAGGTATTAACCATAGATCGTCTGCTTCACACTTAAAACTATCCTCAGCAAATTTTGGCAGTTGACCTGTAGCTGTCAAAGACTGACTATTTGCCAATAATGGGGCCATAACTTCAACATACCCAGCTTGAGTATGGCGGTTGAGCATAAATTGAATTATGGCACGTTCTAATGCTGCTCCTGCTCCCATTAATGCCACAAAGCGACTTTGAGCAATTTTTACCCCTCGTTCAAAGTCGAGAATACCTAGTTTTTCCCCAATTTCATAGTGGGGAATGATTTTTGGATTTTGGGGAATATATTCATCCCCCCAACGTTTGACTTCGATATTTTCTGCTTCACTTTTTCCTAAAGGTGTAGACTCACTAGGCAAATTAGGAAGAGGTAGGAGCAAAGCTTCTATTTTGGCCTTTATCTCTTTTTCCCTGGGTTCTAATTCGCTGAGTTGGGTTTTGATTTGATTTCCCTCATCCTTTAAAGCTTGAACTTCGGCACCCTTGGGGTCACTGCCTGATTTAATTTTTTCTCCTACCTGTTTACCAATCTGGTTACTACGAGCTTGGAGTTGCGATCGCTCTGTTTCCAGTTCTCGCTGTTGCTCATCCAATTCTAGAATTGGCTGTAAGTCGTAGTCTCCACGACGGTTGAGTAATTCTTGTACAGTTTGCAGATTTTCTCGAATTTGTCTAATATCTAACACAATTTCTCCCTAGGCCCTTAATTTATCCCACTTAACAGAATATTACTTTAGCTCAACTATTGTTCAAAAAGTCAAAATTTGAAAATCAAAAGTCAAAAGTCATAATATCTATAATTAATCTGTCAAAGCGAATCCCCACTGTTTTTGTCCGTAGGCAGTGATGACCACAATCTTGACACCAGTATTCGTGATGTCCTTTTCTGATATTAGTGCTTCCGCACGCTGGACATTGCAATTTTCTGAAAGTTTTATCAATCTTCATCGGCAACATAAATTTTGGTGTGAGGTCGATAGTTTAAATATTCTTCTAAAAAGCTCTCTATGTCTCCAATATAAGTGCAGTGACTATTCATGTGTTGGAGAAGATTTTTATTCTTACGTCGAACTGAATTGCCTAAATTATTAATATCAACAGCATTTTTTCTAATTTGATTTTCAATCCGACCGATATACCGAAAAACAATCCAGCTACAACCTATCACAGAAAAAATAGTAGTAACCATGCCGACCGTCACAATAGTTTCTGGAGTCATTTATTAAAGACCAGTACCAATCTGGAGATGTTCAATATTTTAGAAATTCTGGTAGTTCTGAAGCTAGGAGTCAGTTATTACTATGGTGTCGGCAATGTATTGTTTATCCTCGGCATCGCCTGACAACTCTAGTTGGTAGGGAATTGGGGACTAAATATGATGAGTTGCTGGCTAAATATTCTAGTGATAAAAGTCTAAGCAAAGTCCAAGCTATTACTAAATATTTTGATAGGCAGATTGAGGCGATAGCGCTTATTGAGAAGTCCATGGCTGAAACTCCTAATATTCCTGCACTTCTGCAAATTAAGGCAATTAAAATTGGTGCAATTCAAGCTAAAAAAAGTTTTCTTTTGGCTGCTGAATCGGATGTAAATGTAGATTTACTGGAGGCTATAAACACAGAAAAAGCTAAAGGCTTCAAAACTCTAATTCCTTTTAAAGTAATTAGCCTTGCTCTTAGAAGGTTATGGCTAATGCTTAAAAAGGCCAATTGTACTAATTGAGCGATCGCTATAGTTGTCCCAAAAGGTTTAGGAAGTAAGTAAAAAAGTTACTCCTAAACTTCTCACCCTCTAAAAATCTAGACAATCCTAGACACGCTCTTCATCGGTGATGTTGAGCGAAATTCCTGATCACCTGTCCATAAGTCTACTGGCATGCGAAGGTTAATATTCCGCTCAAACGCATTGAGTTTAGGATTCCCTAGGCGGGTTTTCGTCAAACACGAAAAGTCGAGTGCCAAACACTCCATAATTGTTGCTAAAATCCTCTGGTCTTAGCAGACAGATGTAATAATAACATAGATTAATGGCGTAAAAACATAGACATTTTGTAGATATAAGTCTTGGATAGTCCATGTTTTTCAGCTTTAGTAAGCAACAGTAAAGCCCCAGGCTCATAACCTGGTTGATGCAGGTGCAAATCCTGCCACTGCAACTATAGCAACTAGCAGTTAGCTATTGGCTATCGGCTTTTTAATTTTTATTTTATTTAGTTGTTTGCTGGAGCTGATTAGTTGTTGTACATGAAAACTTTTATGAGTGGAGATGGTGTAACGATAACATTTTGGCCTCCAACACCGACGATCTAGCTTTAAATCCTAGTCTCCGCGCCAACATCATTTGAAAATTTTGTTAGCACTTTATAGAACCCATTTGGTATCTTTGTCCGCAATTAAATTTTTGCTCAGAAGTTAGGAGATGGAGGGAAGGAATATGGGAAAAAGCGGATGCGACCCCGCGCCGTCCCACGGCGCAAGCAGTCAGACCCCGGGGTTTTGCTGGCGCATAACTACGTTAACGGCTAGCCTCTTACAGAGGAGCTAAAGCTAACGCCCACATAAAAAGCAGAGCGGATCTGCACTCTTCGGATTTCCTCGCCATGGGAATGCTGACTCCTGTGAGGGAACGCGCACCAAGCAGGTTGAAAAATACTCCCCACCTCCCCATCTCTTTTTAAATAGATCTCAAATGGGTTCTATAGAAACCTAAAACCTTATCAGTATAGCTACCAATCTCACCTTGATTATATTGATTTGGATCTCCTGCCATCCACCATGCTGCTGCTCGACGCACTGCTAACGACTCATCATTACCACTAGCAGCATACTGCTCTTTCAAAATATCTTCCATTACGCATCCCAAAATTTCCCTTGCTTTTGTTGTATTTGCTTCAAACTCTTTTACAGTCATTTCCTCTCCAGTGCAAAGTCTCGACCACCTGGGAATATTATCTGGCTTAATTTGCCAGTCGCTATACAATCCATCATTTTCTGTTCCTGTTTGCGGTGCCGCTAGTCGGAGTGCTTCAACTAATGCCTGAACTTGAGTATTTGATATCTGTGCTTTTGCTGGCATTACCCAAATTATTAAAACAGCAACGATCCCTAATATAAATCTCATAGTGTCTCACCTATAACCAGAAGTCAATTTGACTTTATATTATATATTAAGTTAAAGGTGTTTGTGTTATATAAGTAATACCAAATTAATAAATATTTGCTACAAATAGCTAGGATCTTTCTTAGGAGTCAACCCACCCCTAACCCCTCCTGGGAGGGGAAGTCAGGAGGACCGAGTCGTATGGGAATTGCTTCAATACCATTTTTCAGGTCGCAAATCATTCTTTTCTCTTGGTGCGCTACCAGATGTGACTAGCGTCGTCGCGGGATATGACGCAAGGGAATGCTGACTCCTGTGAGGGAACACGCACCAAGCAGGTAGAAAAATGCTCCCATCCCCCCATCTCCCCATCTTTAACTATATAAATATAATATAGACATCTCCGGAAATAGTCGAACACTTACTATAACTATCTTTTAGGAAGCGATAGCGTACGCTTAACCGGAGGTGATCGCAAATGCTTAAGATAGTTAATTTTCACGGTAAACTCAGTGTTATA
>NZ_JAAHGU010000071.1:0-33493 GCF_010692685.1 Okeania sp. SIO2F5
GTAAACAATTTCAAGCTATAAACTGTAAATTATCAATACCATTACAGACATCCTTAAAACTTTAAGGTTTAGCGATCGCCTAATTTATGAAAAATACAGCTCATACAGTTACTTTTATATTACATTGCAAATATCTATGTAACATGTAAAAATGCCAGCGCTCATTGCTATAAATTATACTATCACAAATTTAGCAAATCACCTAGAAAATGTTAGCCATGACACAATAAGATGAAGGTGATGATACTTTAGATGCTGGAGTTGGTCACGACTATATTGAAGGTGGTGAAGGAGATGATGAAATCACAGCAGGTGAAGGAGATGACCAAGCTTACGGTGGTACAGGAAACGACAGTATTAATGGTAATGGAGGCAACGACTTACTTGATGGTGGAGAGGGTGATGATGTTATTGAAGGTGAGGAAGGAGATGATTACATTATTGGTGGTGAAGGTGATGATGAGTTAAGTGCAGGTGCGGGTAATGACTTGTTAGAAGGTGGTGAGGGTAACGACTCCTTACATGGCAATGAGGGTGATAATATTCTCGATTTGCGTAACGTTAACGCAGTTGTGCGCCAGCTAAACAAAAACTTTTTGTTTGTAGTATTGCTCTAGCCCATGAAATATCTACCTGGCTGGCTAAAAATATACTACAAACTGACAAATTTTTGATAACTTTACTCACCACTAAATTATACACTCAACTCACACCCACAAAATCTCAGTCTTGCTCACATCTCCATCGAACAACTACTATTTTTTTCTCCTAACCATTGCTCCCCTAACCGCTGGAGAGCTATCATAACTGGTTGCACTTCTAACCCTTTATCCGTCAAAGAATATTCAACATGGGGAGGCACTTCCGGAAATACCTGCCTTGCTAACAAACCATACTTTTCTAACTCTCTGAGTCTTAACGTCAGTGTTTTCGAGCTAATTCCTGGCAGTGCTTCTAATAATTCGTGAGTCCTGCGATCGCCACTCAACAACTGTTGCAAAATCAATACCGACCACTTACTACCCAATATTCTTAATACAAACTGAATCGGACAATTGTTGTTTAAACACAATATATCCCTCATTTTAACATCCGATTTAACATTGTTATTTTTAACTTTCATTTTCTTCTAACTCTTAAAACTTTATTTTTCTTTAATAATAACCTTTACCACTGAAAAAACAAAATTTTTTACTTTTTGTAACTAAAGATTTTTTCCGACCCTATATTGCAATTACAGTAGAAAGTATTAGGATGTAGATGGAGGTCAAAAATCCTCCTCTAGCTAAAAAACTAGAATCTATGTAGAAATAATCCACCTTAATTATGGAGTTTAAAAGTTAGGGATCGATAAGTTTGTTTTTCTTAACATCCCACAAATCAATCATTATATTTAACATTGTGAAAAAAAAAGAAACAAAACTAAATAAATAAATCCTGCCTCGCAACACGGCATAAATAAAACATTGGAGGAGAAAATTATGGTGAACCTATTAGGTCAAAAAAGCCCAAAAAAAGTAGATGTAACAGCTTTTGTCCTATGGTTTGAAGAAGTAGGAATTGCAGATATTCCATTAGTGGGAGGAAAAAACGCATCCCTGGGAGAAATGATTCAACAATTAACTCCCAAAGGTGTAAACGTTCCCAATGGATTCGCCACCACTGCTTACGCATATCGGTATTTCATCCAAAAAGCTGGATTAGAGAAAAAACTGCGAGAACTATTTGCTGATCTAGATGTAGAAGATGTCAGGAATTTACGGCAACGAGGCAAACAAGCTCGCACCCTCATCCTCGACACCCCATTTCCAGAAGAATTAGAAACAGCCATCGTCACAGCATATCACCAAATGTGCGACCGCTACGGCACTTCTGCTGAATATTGTGACAAACTAGAAGGCAACTCCAAACAAGAGTGCGAACGCTACACCAAAGAAGTTGACGTAGCAGTACGCTCCAGCGCAACTGCTGAAGATCTACCAGATGCGAGTTTTGCCGGACAACAGGAAACCTACCTCAACATTTACGGTGATGAAGCAGTATTAGAAGCTTGCCATAAATGTTTCGCCTCCATATTCACAGACCGCGCCATTTCCTACCGCACCATCAAAGGTTTCGACCACTTCGACATTGCTTTATCAGTGGGCGTGCAAAAAATGGTACGTTCAGACCTCGCCTCCTCCGGTGTCATGTTTTCCATCGATACCGAAACCGGATTCAAAAATGCTGCCCTGGTAACAGCAGCTTACGGTTTAGGTGAAAACGTAGTGCAAGGTGCAGTCAACCCAGACGAATACTTTGTTTTCAAACCCACCCTTAAAGAAGACTTCCGCCCCATACTAGAAAAACGCCTGGGTACAAAAGAACTGAAGATGATTTATGACATCGGCGGTTCCAAACTTACCAAAAACGTGCCAGTGCCAGTTTCCGAACGGGAAAAATATTGCATCAATGACGAAGAAATCTTGCAACTGGCAAAATGGGCCTGTATTATTGAAGAACATTATTCTGAAGTGCGCGACCATTACACCCCAATGGATATTGAATGGGCAAAAGATGGTCTCACTGGCGAACTGTTCATCGTGCAAGCACGTCCAGAAACAGTACAATCTCAAAAATCTGGCAGCATTCTCCGTAACTTCAAACTTAAAGGTAGCAGTGATGTATTAGTTCGCGGTCGCGCCGTGGGAGAAATGATTGGGCAAGGTGAAGCTCGTGTTATTCTTGACGTGCATAAAATTGACGAGTTCATGCCAGGGGAAGTTTTGGTGACTAACAAAACCGACCCAGACTGGGAACCTATTATGAAAAAAGCTAGCGCTATAGTTACCAACCAAGGGGGACGCACTTGCCATGCTGCTATTATTGCGCGGGAGATGGGTATTCCAGCAATAGTTGGTTGTGGTGATGCTACTAAAGTGTTGATGACTGGTCAGGAAGTAACTGTTTCTTGTGCTGAGGGTGAAGAGGGCAAGGTTTATGAGGGTATGGTGCCTTTTGAGGTACAGGAAACTTTGTTGGGTGACTTGCCTAAGACTCGCACCAAGATTTTAATGAACGTTGGCAACCCAGAGGAAGCTTTTGGTCTGTCTTCTATTCCTTGCGATGGTGTGGGGTTAGCACGGTTGGAATTTATTATTGCCAATCATATTAAAGCTCACCCATTAGCTTTAATTCACTATGATGAGTTGGAAGATCCGTTAGTGAAACGGGAAATTGGTAATTTGACTGCATTGTACGAATATAAACCTGATTTCTTTGTGGATAAATTGGCGCAAGGTGTAGGTACGATCGCTGCTGCTTTTTATCCTAATCCTGTAGTGGTGCGAATGAGCGATTTCAAGAGTAATGAATATGCGAACTTATTGGGCGGTCGTCAATTTGAACCTGGGGAAGAAAACCCCATGATTGGTTGGCGAGGTGCGTCTCGTTACTACGATCCAAAATATCGCGATGCTTATGCTTTAGAGTGTAAAGCATTGAAGCGGGTACGGGATGAAATGGGTTTGACTAATGTGATTCCAATGATTCCTTTCTGTCGGACTCCTGATGAAGGTCGTAAGGTGTTAGCGGAGATGGAGAAAAACGGTTTAAAACGAGGCGAGAATGGGTTGCAAGTGTATGTGATGTGCGAGTTGCCCAGTAATGTGATTTTTGCCGACGAATTTGCCCAAGTGTTTGATGGTTTTTCTATCGGTTCAAATGACTTGACTCAGTTAACATTAGGTTTAGACCGAGATTCAGCGTTGGTGGCGCATATTTTTGACGAACGGAATGAAGCGGTACGTCGGATGGTGAAAATTGCCATTAAAGCAGCTAAGAAATACGACCGCAAGATTGGTATTTGCGGTCAGGCGCCTAGTGACTATCCAGAGTTTGCCAGGTTCTTAGTTGAAGAAGGTATTGACTCATTGAGTTTAAATCCCGATTCATTGTTGAAGACTCTGTTGGATATTGGCAAGATGGAGGAGTCAGGTTCAGTGATGGATGACATTATGGATGTGGCGAGGGCGAAGTAATTTTACAGCGGTTTTTGTTTATGGCGATATAGTTCATTAATTTGAAAAGCGCTGTAGTAGACTGACACACTTTAAATGGTGCAATAAGTGTAGGTTGGGTTTCGTCCCTCAACCCAACAAATATCTTTCTTCCCTACTCCCTATTGCACAGTTTTAGCTGTGTCGGTCTAGTAGGTTGTTGATAATTTCTATCTTTGTCTAGAAACTAGCGATCGCTCCTTTTGTTAAACATAGATTCTATGTAGTAAAAAGGAGCGATATTGTCTCTTTTTACTGATAACTGATAACTGATAACTGATAACTGAAATCTATTCTTCCTCATCAAAGACGGGCGGCCAAAGCTCGGAAATTGATATTTTCCAACCAGGGAATAGTTCGGGAATGCTCAATATATCATCCCCTGTAAATTCAATGGGTTCTCCTGTGGGGCGATAAATTATTACTGTTTCTTCATCAGGATCGATGAATATTGCGACTTGCACCCCCAATTCAATATATTTTAGGAGTTTCTTTTTCAGAGAGGCAACTCTATCGCTTTGAGACTTGATTTCCACTGCTAGATCGGGTACCATTTCTGCAAAATAGCGGATGCTTCGTGGTAAGCGATCGGCTTTGACAAAAGAAACATCTGGTGCTTTGAGATTGCTATCGGGTAAGATAAAACCACCAGCAGAGTCAAATACTCGCCCCAGACGACGGGGATTTATCCAAGCATAAAGAGAAAAAATTAAGCGAACTCCTACTTCGCTCGAAACGATATCTGATGGCCCCATAACTGATATTTTTCCACCTTCTAATTCTAACTGATAATCTAAACCAGCTTCGTTGAATAGGGTTTGCACTATTTCTAAGTCTTTGATGGTGACATCCGACATATTTCCTCTGAATTATATGATGATAGATTGATTTGTATTTTAGCAGATTTGCCAGCAGGCGATAACCGGAGGTTATCAAAAAAATAATGAATAAATATGATGTAGGGAATAGGGAATAGGTAAAAAAAATCAAGTATTTTTCTATTTTAATCGATCATTAAGCAAATATAGCAGTCGCCATTACTGGCGCGAACATTCTCAAATATAGTCACAGCAAAAATTTAACTTTAGCCTTCAGCCTTCTGACTTCAGTTATGAAGCCAGTGTTTTTTCCGTCAAGATAGAACGCCAAATATTGTTGTAGGGACTTTCCATGGAACGTCCCTACTTTTTTTCGGAGATGTCTAGTAAGAGTAATTAATCGCCAACTACATCTTCACAGTCACAGTCTTAGTCTCTGTATACTGCTGTAAACCATACTCTCCCAACTCCCGACCAATACCAGACTGCTTAAAACCACCAAAGGGTGCAGCAGCATCAAACACATGATAACAATTTATCCAAACTGTACCCGCACGAACACTATGAGCTACAGCATGAGCCTTACCTACATCTCGCGTCCACACTCCAGCAGCTAAACCATACATCGTATCATTCGCCCTTTGCACCAGTTCATCAATATCCTTAAACTTAATGATGCTCATCACCGGACCAAAAATCTCTTCTCGGGCAATTTTCATCCCATCTTGCACATCAGCAAATACAGTGGGTGCAATAAAATAACCGCGATCGCCTACTCTTGCCCCACCACATAACATCTGGGCACCATCCCGTTGACCAGATTCAATATAACCCATCACTTTATTAAACTGTTCCTCATCTACCTGAGGACCCTGTTCAGTATTATCTGCAAACGGGTCGCCCACCATCCGGCGTTTTGCCCGTTCCACACTCTTAGCAACAAACTCGTCATAACATTTCTCTTCTACAAATAAACGAGAACCCGCATTGCAACACTGACCTTGGTTAAAGAACAAACCAAAATGCGCTCCTTCAATAGCAGCATCCATATCCGCATCTGCAAACACTATATTCGGACTCTTGCCACCGAGTTCTAAAGTCACCCGCTTTAAGTTACTCTTGGCAGCAGCTTCCATGATTAAATGACCTACTTCTGTGGAACCAGTGAAGGCAACTTTATCAATATCGTGATGGTGGGAAATGGCTGCACCAGCAGTTGGGCCATAACCAGACAAAATATTTATTACACCAGGAGGAAAACCCGCTTTGATCGCCAACTCGCCGACTCGGAAGGCTGACAATGGTGTTTGTTCGGCTGTTTTCATTACTAATGTGTTACCTGTTGCTAATGCTGGGGCAAGTTTCCAGGCTTGCATCAATAGAGGGAAGTTCCAAGGAATGATTTGACCGACTACTCCCACTGGTTCGTGGCGGGTGTAGCAAAAGTAGGAACCATTGATAGGGATAGTTTTGCCTTGAACTTTATCTGCCCAACCAGCATAATAGCGATAACAGGCGATCGCTAAACGTAAGTCTGTATTGAGGGAGTCACTGAGTGGTTTACCATTATCTAGGGTTTCCAGTCTTGCCAGATCTTCTATATTTTCTTCCATCAAATCTGCTAACTTGTATAGAAGTTCCCCTCGTTTGGTAGCGGACATTTTTGGCCAGTCACCACTGGTAAACGCTTTGCGAGCTGCTATTACGGCTTTGTCTACATCAGGTGCATCTGCTTCCGCAACGTCACAAATAACTTCTCCTGTTGTAGGGTTAATGGTTTCAAACCGTTTGCCAGAGGCACTTTCTACCCACTCGTTATTAATTAGGAGTTTAGTGGGGCCAATTTTCGCTTTTTGTTCTGGTCTTGTAGCTGTTACCATAAATTTCTCCCTCGCTTTGTTGTAAATATAACCTTTTTACCTCTTAGTAGTCTTTTGTCTAAAAAACTTTAGATATTTTTAAGAATACTAGGAGGCTTTTTTGCACTAAATGATGATTAGAGTCCGTACAGACAGCATTTTTGTGCGTCGGCAAGTCCTACCAACAACCTCAAAAAATAGTAGTAATATCTCATTTCTACTTACAGCAGTTATCTAGTTGATGAGGTACAAAGTTTATTGCTCTAGGGAACAGGGAACAGGGAACAGGGAACAGGGAATACAGAAATAAATAGTTTTATAACTGTACCTCACTATCCTCAAAAGTGCTGTAATTGGGATCGGCAAGTTATCAACATTGTTAGAACTTATGCAAAGGAAGAAGGAAGAAGGAAAAAATAGGCGTTGTTTGAGTTTTAAGCTTTTGATATATCCGCGTCCTTTGCTTAGACTAACATATCTATTCCACTATCAGTAAATAGATTTGCTCTCTCAATTAAATAAGTGTATTATATAGATGTAACAATTAATACACATCTCCAATAATCAAAAATAAAATCAATTATCGCACAGAAACTATCAATTATTTTCCCCTACTCCCTACTCTCTCTTTTCTGGAGATGTCTAATAAATAACCAACCATTTATTAAAAAAATAAACTATGCAAATCACTCAATCTCTCCATGCTGCTCTATTAGTTTCAAACCTCGAAAAAGCCGAACATTTCTATGGTCAAATTCTCAAACTCCCAAAAGTAGACCGCTCCCTTAATTTTCCCGGTACTTGGTATCAAGTTGGCAACTTCCAAATTCATCTGATAGTATCGGAAATAATACCCGATCTAGTTAACTCAGAAAAATTAGGTAGAAACCGACATTTAGCATTTTCTGTGGTTAATATAGATGCTGCAAAATCACAACTATTAGCCAATAATTGCCCAATTAAAATGAGTGCTTCTGGTCGCCCTGCCCTATTTACCCAAGATCCCGACGGTAATATTATAGAATTAAGTCAACAATAAGATAACCTGTGAAAATTATTGCCTATTCATATACAAACCCCCTGTTTGAAACTGCCCCAGACCCCATAACTTGGGGGTGGGAAGTTGACCGCATTTATCACGACTTAGGCGATCGCCAACAACTCCAACAACTCCTACTCGACTGCCAAACTCAAGCAGTTAGTTATCTCTTAATTCGTAAACTTGAAGAATTAGGAGACTCTGTAGAAGAAGTATGCGATCGCCTTACAAAACTCCAACCTCTCAATATCCAAATTATTCCCCTCGACTCAGATATCAATATCAACCCCAACTCACCAAGCAATAACTCACCAAGGAAAATAGACCTACTCAGACTCCTCAACCAAATTCGCCAAAATCAACATAGTCGCAAAATTCGCACTGCCCACGCTCGCAACCGCATCAAAGCAATACCCCCACCAGGTAAAGCACCTTACGGATATCGCCGAGGTAAAGACCGTTACACCCTGGACAGAAGTGCTGCCCCCGTTGTCAAAGACTTCTTTGAAAACTTCCTTCTGTTTGCTTCCTTGCGTGGTGCTGTGCGCCATATTCAGAAAAAATACGGCAAGAAAATCTCTGTTACCACTGGGCGACGTTGGTTAACTAACCCCGTTTATCGCGGTGACTTACAATATCAAAATAATGAAGTCATCTCTAATACTCATCTTCCCATAATTTCTAGAGAAGAAGCTGCTCAAGTCGAACGTTTGCTCCGACGCAACCGCCGAATGCCACCGCGTACTGCCAGCGCTCCCCACTCTCTGGCAGGTTTAGTTGTCTGCACAGAATGTCAGTCTCCAATGATTACGGCAAAAGTTACTACTTTTCGCAAAGAGAAAGAATATCTCTATTTGCGTCCCAAAAGTTGCTCCCGCAAACCCAAATGTAAAGCTTTAGCTTATCAAGAAGTATTAGGACAAACTATAGAAATAATTTGTCGAGATTTAGCATCGGCGATCGCTGCTTTAGAAATGCCAAATATGGATGGAATTAAAAGTAAAATTAAACAGGATATTTCTGATAAGCAAGATATTCTTTTTCAACTACCAAATCTCACGGAGAATGGCATTCTTGACCAAGAAACTGCTGAACTACGTACTTACAAAATTAGAACAGAAATTTCTCAATTACAAAGTCAATTTAACCAGTTACCGCCAGTCAATTTATTAGAAACTGCCAAAGCGGTTTGCATAACCCAATTTTGGTGGGATTTGTCAGAGTCAGAAAGGAGATTTTACTTACGCGAATTTATTAGTAGAATTGAAATTATTCGTCAAGATTTAGATTGGCACTTACAAGTTATTTTTATTTTTTAGTTGTGTTATGGCAGAAGGAAGGAGGAAGAAGGAAGGAGTAAGAAGGAAGAAAGAAGAAGGAAGAAGGAAGAAAAAAAATTTGGCGTTGCCTGAGTCGTAATACCATAAAGGGGGTTTTAATGAATATAGGACCCATTTGAGATCTATATAATTATGGTAGTCAAGTCTTTTATCGCATCAATTTTGAGGAAAAATATGAAAAAGAAGTGTTGAATTTTTTGTATTATTTCTCCCCACATCTTCCCTCTTCCCTCTTACCTCCTGTCTCCTGTCTTCCCCTCCTGGGAGGGGTTGGGGGTGGGTTTTCTCCTGACTCCTAGCTAAAAAAACGCGCATATTTATGAAGATACCAAATGGGTTCTATAGACTGTTTTAGCCAGTTTTGTATAGTAAGTATAAATTCTGACTCAATTAATAAAGTTTTCATCTAAAATTAAAAGCAATAGCTGATGGCTGAATGCTTACCTTTCTTCTTCTTTCTTCCCTCCTGACTCCTGTCTCCTGTCTCCTGTCTCCTCAATAATTCATTTTTTAACACTATAAATCTTTTTTAATAAATTAAACCAGAAATTCCCCCCCATAGAAATAGCTATGGCACTAATTAGCCAACCCAATACTTTTTTTAATCCTTCTACATAAGTAATTGATTGACTAACTGAGGTTTTATTTGTTTGTTCTTGACCCCAACCAATAGGTAATTCTAAATTATCTAATGCTGCATTTACCTGATTTTGAATATCCCCTATTTCTAACTCACTTGGATTAGAATTATTATTGATTAATTCCTGGGAATAACTATTAATTGTCGCCCGCATCAAAGAATCTTTTGATAAATTATCAATCATATTTAATGTATCAATATTAGCAACTATAGCAATAGTAATACCAATCAAAAAAGCAACTCCTCTAGCATTACGCTGATAAACACCAGTCGCTCTTTCCATTCCACTATCAAACCATCTCTCAATTTCTTTCTGAAACTGATATAAAGCATTACCTGTTGCTGAAATTTTTGTTGTCGCTTGTTTGGCTAAAATATATAAACTTTTTTGTAAAGATTCAGGCAATAATTCAATCATTTCAATAGCTTTTTGATTGATTTTCCCCTTATTACTTTGCAAATCTGCTTGCACAGCTTTTCCCATTTCCATTACCTCTCTCAAAAACTTCAATAAATTAGAGGCGCTTGGTTCCATTTCAGTTACTAAAACTTTTCTTTCATGGGTATTTGTTAATACTTGTTTGACTAAATTTATTTGGCTAATAAATTCTTGATGAGCTACATCTGGTAAATATTCTAGAGATTTTTCTGTGTATAAATCTAGCTTATTTAAAGTTCTATTTAATGTTAAATCAAGATTAGCAAAATTATTTTGATAATCCTGAATGTTTTGATTCAAATCTTGATGCAAATCCTCAAATTCAGCCTGAATCTTTTTCTGCTTACTGCTATCTTCTATCTTCAAATTTTCTAATATTTTCTTGATATTTACCAAAATATTATCGGTAAAATCTCTTAATTTATCCTCACTAATCATTTGCATTAATTCTTGAAGTTTCAAAGTATCAATTAAGCTAGCAGCAAATGTATCTGACGGAATATAAGAAGGAGCAGTTTTTTCTGCATCAAAAACATTATTAATTCCAGTCACAGCTCGACTTAAATTACCAAGCATCTGAATTATTCTCCGAAATCCTCTTTCTAATGGACCTTTGCTACCACTATAGTTAAGATTTTTAATTAATTGATTTTGATATAGAGAATTAGCTAGTTTTTGCACTTTTTCAATTTCTGTACTAGATTTAGAATTATTTTTACTGATATAGGGTTCACCAGCAATTAACTCTTCAATTGATTTTTTTAAATGAGTGGCTCGCCATTGCAAAATTATTGTCAAAATTGACTGGATTTCACTAGCTAGTAAACTAAAAATAAGATAAATAAAAATTAAACCAATGGCAATATCTAAAATTACAGGTAAGTTCATATTAATTTGATTGATTTTAAGAAGGAAGAATTCAATAATTAACAATTAATAATTAATAATTACCTCTTCTTATAAAGAAGAGGATTGGCTAAAAGGATTTTTTTTCTTCTCTTGGTCGATTGGATATGGCGCAGGTTTCCTCGCCATCCCACCCTTCGAGAAGCTGCGCTAACGACCACTTTTTTCTCTATGAATGGAGAGGCTTTATACCTGAATTTTTCGGTAAGAAGGAAGGATGAGAAAGGAAGGAAGAAGGAAGAAAAAATGGATGGGGATTTATATAAAATCCGATTATACAGTAATTGAAAATTATTTCATCCTAATACAAATTTTCTATTATACCAATTTGAAAAAATAATGTTACGGATAATAGGGGCAATTAAAATACTTTATAGGAGATGTCTCTTGGACTAAAAAGATGGCGTTGCTTAAATGTAATGATAATTAGACATCTACTCCACGCATAGGGAGTAGGCAGTAGGGGTAAAGAATTGATAATTTCTCCCTACTCTGTAGAGACGTTACATACAAGGTCCCTACTCCCTATTCCCTAAAATAGATATCTCCAGAAAATAAACTTGCCCTTTATTTAGCATAAGTTAGAGTTGTATAACTTCCTCACAAAATCATTTTTCATACTGTTTTCCTAGAAATTTATTCCCTGTTCCCTATTTCCTATCCCCTAAAATCTACAATATCTCACAACTCAAATAAGATTGCTATATCATTATTAGCGTACTGATAACTGAAGTAATCTTCTAATTTTGACTTTTTCATTGAATAAATGTTTAATAAAATATCCACCAACAAAAATACCCATATAGATTTACTTATAATTGCCAGTTTATTATTAGCAGCATTATTACTATTTTCTACTAACTTAGGCACATTACCTTTGCGAGACTGGGATGAAGGAATAGTCGCTCAAGTAGCTAGAGAAATAACCAGAAAAAATTGGAATTGGCTTTATCCAACTATCAACAATACTCCCTATTTGAATAAACCACCATTAGTACATTGGTCGATCGCTTTTGTCTACAATATCGCCGGAGTAAATGAATTAACTGCCCGTTTATTCCCTGCTTTATTCACAACATTCTCTGTACCATTAATTTATAGTATTGCTAGAGAATTATTTCGCCCCCGCACTCCCGCCATTTTCTCTGCTTTAGTCTACTTAACCTTATTGCCAGTTGTGCGACATGGACGTTTAGCAATGTTAGATGGGGCAGTACTTTGCTTTTTTCTACTAATGATTTGGTGCGTATTACGATCGCGTCGTAACCTCCGTTATTCTCTAGCTATTGGTCTGAGTTTTGCCCTACTTTCCCTCACAAAAGGAATAATTTTAGGATTACTATTAGGAGCGATCGCTTTTTTCTTCCTCTTATGGGATACTCCCCGACTATTGCGTTGTAAATATTTTTGGGGCGGTATTTTACTTGGAATGCTACCAGTATTTCTGTGGTACACAGCTCAATTTTTCCATTACGGAATAGAATTTTTCCATGCCAACTTTTTCCATCAATCTCTCAAACGTATTTGGCAACCAGTAGGCAGTCACAATGGACCTATTTGGTATTACTTATTAGAAATTCTAGAGTATACTTTTCCCTGGCAGCTTTTCTGGTTTCCTGGAATATATCTCAGTTGGAAAAATCGGAATCTCAGTTGGGGAAAATTAGTCTTGGTCTGGAGCGGAATATATTTATTAGCTATTTCCCTGATGAATACCAAACTCCCCTGGTATGTATTGCCTATTTATCCCGCTTTTGCCCTAGCAGTCGGTACTTATCTGACAGAAATTTGGCATCAATTTCCAGTAGATTTGGGATACTTTCGGTTTCCAATTTATCAATATCCTCATACTCAAGGTAAGAGTAAAAAACATCCTAAAGGTATCCCCACTATTTATCACCGTTTAGTAGTAGCCTTTTTTGTACTCCTCGCCTTACTATCTTGGGTTGCTTGGCTTTACTTCAGCGGTATTTTTCATCTGGGAGAGGAAAATCAGACAAAACTAGATTTACATTTACGCTTAATCTCAATAACTATTGCCTTGACAATTACAATAACAACCATACTATTACACCAACAAGACCGTCAGTTTTTGCCGATCTTGATTTGGGGAACATATCTTTCACTTTTACTGCTTGTTAATTCCCCTTATTGGAACTGGGAATTACAAGAAGACTATCCAGTCAAACCAGTAGGAGAAATGATTCAGAAATATACACCCCCCGGTCAGATAGTTTATTCCTTTGATACCAAAGACCGTCCCTCTTTAAATTTTTATAGCGATCGCCTCATCAAACGTGTCGGGCCACAAAAAATTCAACAACAATGGCAAAGTCAGTCTCAACCATATCTATTAGTTCAAGCATCAAATTTGAATAACCTTACCCTAGAAAATCTGAAAGTTTTGAATACTGTCAAAGGGTGGGCATTAGTCACCAGAGAAAGCAAAAATTGAAAGTTCAAAAAATTTGAAGAAGGAAGAGGGAATAGGGAATAAGGAAGAGGGAATCAGGAAGAATAAATGGATGGGGACTCAAATTTAAACCAATTGTAAACACCCCCGTTGACAGTGAGGAATTAAACCCAAAATAAAAAGATAAAATTATTATTTATTTTCCCCCCCCGTATCTATTAGAAAACTTGACGTTGGTAAAAAGAGGCATGATACCAACCGTGAAAAAAGAATGTTACGAATAGTAAGAGGAATAAAAAGACACGTGCAGGATATTCCCTTTGACAAAAAAGATGATTTGCGACCTGAAAAATGGTATTGAAGCCATTCCCATACGACTCCTGACTTCCCCTCCTGGCAGGGGTTAGGGGTGGGTTGACTCCTAAATAATTAAGATTAATTTCATACACGCGCTTCACCAACGCCGAAAACTTTTTCCATCAAAATACAGCTTTCACGCTCCTTGATTTTCTCAAATACTTTGACTCCTTTATATTCATAAGTCTGATAATCTAGAGAAGCTCTATCCTCAAACCCATACTTCCGACAAATATACTGCGATATCTTTCCAGTAGCTTCTACTATTGCGGTGGAAAATCCTGCTTGAGTGTAATATTGAGATTATTTTCAACTAATTTATTGCCAATCTTTTTGCCTCTATACTTTTCTCTATACCCCAATAAACCGATACGAAATATCTTGCCATTAACGACTTTTTTTTCCATCTAATACTTCCGATGTAGTTCTTTTAAAACTTGAGAAAAAATCTCAAATTTTTGAGGAATATTTTTGCTTATTTCTTCATAGAACTCACTTGATAAATTATCTGAAATAATAAACCCTGCTACTTCTGAAGTAACAGAATTTTTAGCAATATGAGATAATCCTTCTGCCACAGCTTTTTCGCAAATTGTCTCAGCAAAGGGATAAAAGTCACTAGAAGTTACTTTAAGCGACCTGAACATAGGTTCTGAACTAGGAAATACATCAACTAAACAATTAATAGTTTGTTCTAAATCTTTTTCCTGTAAAATTTCATATACAATTTCATTTTCTTCTAACATGAGTATATTAATTTCTAAAATTAACTTTATTTAGTCCTTAATTATGGGGTTAGTCCCCACTGCCTATCAGAAAATGATTTTAGGAGTTCCTAATCAGGGATAGCTTAAAAGGGGAAACTATTCACCTTATTTATTGGTCAACTGGGCTGCTGAAAAGTCTTTGGGTTATAAGACACGAAGTTTCAGGTCGTTGACTATCCATAAGCAATTAAACCTTCTTCCTTCTTCCTTCTTTCTTCTTTCTTCTTCCTTCTTCAATAACTACTGACTGTTTTGATTATTCAACAGTTCTTTTTCTTGCACCCACTCTAATACTCCATCAAATATACCCAATTTAAAATCAAACTTACTTAGAGAAGCGATCGCCCCTCCAAACAATATGACACTCCCGATCGCCACAACTATAGGTAAATACTGCCTGCTCAAATCGCGACGTAATCTTGCCAAAGGTCTACTTTGCCTTCTCAGCATTTGTCCAATATCTAGCTGTTGGAGAGCGAGGGGGTCTCTGACATAATGGCCACTCCAACTAATTACCAGATGAGAATGACAATATGGACAAGTAAATAGCCCATTAAATACTTCTAGTGGTCGTGTGGCACTGGAGCGATTACAAATTGGGCAGGTAACAGAATGACTCTTAGATGTGGGAGCGCTCATACTTATTTTTATTCAATAAACGAAATTTTTCACTACTCACCTAGATGAGTTTTTTTGATCTGCAATTTTGATTATCTTGCCTATTCTTTTATAGTTTAGCCTTAATTTCTACTGCATAAAAGTTAACTATTCACGAAAATTATCAATCTTCCATTTTTGGAGATAGCCTAGTTGTTTACCATAGGTAAAATTGTATTGCAAGGGGGTAATCGTAATATATTTTTCACGCATTGCTTGGACATCTGTTGATAACTTTTCTACTGAGGAGCGGTCGTTGGTTTCTTCCACATCTTCCTGTACCTCTCCAGCTAACCAATAATAAGTTTTGCCTCGTGGATCGACCCGTTTTTCAAATATATCTATATAGCGACGAATTCCTTGACGGGTAATTTGTACTCCTGCTATTTCTGTTTCTTTAACTGCTGGAATATTTACATTTAGCAACATTACATTAGCTAAAGGTTCATTTTCAATTTTCTTCACCAAATCTTGAGCAAAATTTACAGCAACTTCAAAATTTCTAGAAGTATAACTACCAAGACTAAACGCAATACTAGGAATGTTTTGAACAACTCCTTCCATGGCAGCAGAAACTGTTCCGGAATATAAAATATCTGTTCCTAAGTTGGGACCATGATTAATTCCTGCTAATACTAAATCTGGCTGGGTTTCTAGTAAGGCAAATAAGGCTAGTTTTACACAGTCGGCAGGAGTACCAGAGCAAGTCCAAGCTGTGACGGTGTCATCAAAAATTGACTTGACTATTTCTGCCCGAATAGGTTGATGTAATGTTAAACCATGACCTGTGGCTGAACGTTCTTTGTCAGGACAAACTACAAAAACTTCATGGCCTACCGCTGCTAAAGCATTAGCCAAACTCCGGATACCTTCTGCAAAAATGCCATCGTCGTTACTAATTAAAAGTTTCATTTGGATTGATTTTTGAAAAATAAAAAAGATTGAAGCAAAAACTATTCAATCGCCAAACACAATTCTATAGCAGTCGAGGCAAAGGGCGTGGACAGATCAAAAGCTTAAAACTTAGACAACGCAAGATTTTTCCTTCTCTATCTTTTGCCTTATTGACGAATTAATCAAAATAGGCTTGTATATTGGGGGTCTGAAACCATTGCTGTGTGGGGCTTCTATATCGGAACTCTTTCCCAAACCAAATCCCTAGGGATTGAAATACACCACCTACTCCAGCACAACTACGGTTAACGCCTTGACAAACTTCATCCTGAGCAGCACTCCAATAAAAACCCGGCGGAGTGAAAAATCGGGTTGAACTTTGACAAAAAATCAGATAGAATAATAGTATTGGGAGTCGTTCGCCTATACACATGACAATTTATTCAACCAAAAAAGACTCTACAGTTAAAAGCACAAAAAAAATAACAAACCATACTATCGCTAACAACTCGATCAACTACATCCCGAGGAGCACCCAAAAAAAGCCCGGCCGACTCAAAAATTGAGTTGAACTTTAACAAAAAATTAGATAGAATAGTTACATTAGGAGTGACTTGCCCCTACGCATGACTTTTTATTCAACTAAAAAAGATTTTATATAGAAAAGCACAAAAAAAATAACAAAATAGTAAAGCACAAAAAAAATAACAAACTATGACAACCCAACTAACAGAAATAGAAACCCAACTAACAGAACTACGCCAAACAGCAACAGAAGCGATCGCCACAACAGAAAACCTAGAAAAACTAGAAGAACTAAGAATTAACTACCTGGGCAAAAAAGGCCAAGTATCCAAAATCCTGGGAGGCATGGGCAAACTCAGCCCAGAAGAACGACCAAAAGTAGGAGCGATCGCCAACGAAGTCAAACAAGCCATCCAGAGCAACCTAGACCAAAAGCGGACAAACCTCAAAACAGCAGAAATAGCAGCCAAACTCCAAGCCGAAACCCTAGATGTATCCATGCCAGGAGTATATCGTCCCCAAGGAAAAATCCATCCACTCAACAACCTCATAGACCGTGCCCTAGAAATATTCATTGGCTTAGGCTACACAGTGGCCACAGGTCCAGAAATGGAAACCGACTACTACAACTTTGAAGCCTTAAACACACCACCAGACCACCCTGCCAGAGATATGCAAGACACCTTCTACCTACCAGACGGTAACTTAATGCGGACCCATACCTCCTCAGTCCAGATCCGTTACATGAAAAACCACGAACCCCCCATCCGAGTCATAGCACCCGGTCGTGTTTATCGACGTGACACAGTAGACGCTACCCACGCAGCAGTATTCCATCAACTCGAACTATTAGCAGTAGACGAAGGACTAAGATTTTCAGACCTCAAAGGAACCATCAAAGAATTCCTCAGACAAATGTTCGGAGACCTCCCCATTCGTTTCCGTGCCAGCTATTTCCCATTCACTGAACCCTCAGCAGAAGTAGACTTGCAGTGGAATGGTAAATGGTTAGAAGTATTAGGATGTGGAATTGTAGACCCCAACGTATTAGAAGCAGTAGGTTATGATTCGGAGAAATATACAGGTTTTGCCGCTGGTTTCGGTGTAGAAAGATTTGCCATGGTGTTGCATCAGATAGATGATATTCGGCGAGTTTATGCCAGCGACTTACGTTTTTTGCAGCAGTTTTAAATAGCTATCAGCATTTTCCGTACCGGAATGCTCTGCAAACAGCACTCAGCTTTCAGCTATTGGTTAGTAGACTGACACATCTAAAATAGTGCAATAGGCGTAGGTTGGGTTGAGTAACGTTAGCGCCAGCTTATCCTAATGGATAAACCCAACAGTAGTAAAGTTTTGTTGGGTTTCACTGCCGTTCAACCCAACCTAGATTTTTAGGCGTGTCAGTCCAGTAGGGTGTGTTAGCGACAGCGTAACGCACCATTGAATATGTGTCAGTCCACTACTGAAATAATGGTCGATTTTACACCTAATGCACCAGGTGCTGTGGGATGAGGCGTTAGTAACGTACCTGCGTAAGTTCTATAGAACCCCTAACCGTATCTTTTATTGAAATACAAAGGCTTCAGGAAAGCCGTTTTAAGAGGCCTAACAACTATAAGGGTTCAGGAAACCGAAAAATTATGAAAAATGACTGCCAGAATCATAAAACCCAGATGGGTATTGAACTTGTAACTTCTTAAATAGATACCAAATGGCTTCTATATCCTATATATGTTGGGTTTATCCTAACGGATAAGCTAGCGCTAACGTTCCTCCACCCAACCTACTAAGTTTGAAATTACTTTTGACTTAAAAAATAAATATGCATCAACCAGTGGCATTGCTAACATTAATACTAACGATCGCCCTCGGTGTTCCCAAAAGAGCGATCGCTACAACCATGAAAATAGCTCAAACATCTCAAGAAACTGCTAGTTTATGTCGTCAAGTTAATGACGAACAAGGTTTAATCGTTCAAAAAAGACCGACCCCAAATTCTCCCACAGTAGGTACAGTAGATGCAAATCAACAAGTGAAATTAATAGAAGGTTATCGCAATATTAGAGGTCCAGCAGGTCGTACTTGGGTAGAAATTACTGCTCCTATTTCAGGGTTTGTTTCTAGAGGTTTTCCAGGCAATGAAAATAATTTAATAGAATGTTCTGAAGTAGCTACAGAAACTCCAACGGAACCTTCCGATCAAAATACTTCTGTTGATAATTTGCCCACAGAAACACCATCTCCTAATGAGTCCACATCACAAGTAGATCGAAATTTATGTCGTCAAATTGATAGTAAAAAAGCACCACGCGGTTTAGCAGTACGGACAAATGCTACTAGACGATCCGAATATAAAGGAAAAGTTCCTGTGAATAGTCAGCTTACCCTTGTGGAAAATTATCGTTTAATTCCCGACCGAAATGGAGAAAAACGTAAGTGGGTAGAAATTACTTCTCCTTTGTCTGGGTTTGTTTCTGCTGGTAATTTAGTTGAGTGTGACTAGGTGGAGGGAGTGGGGGAGCAGGGGAGTGGGGGAGTAGGGGAGTGGGGGAGTAGGGAAAGAAAGCTTCAAAGGGAAAAGGTTTTTTGATCGCTGATTATCGGGACATTACATTGCACAACTTTTGAGCTTCAATATATAGTAGTTTAACTTAAAGATGAGACGTTTTTTCGTCTGAAACTCCCTCATAGCAAGAAAGCTTTGTCTCAATCTAAAGTTAAATGACTATAACCCAAATTATCTTTATTCAGAGGCAAAGACATCAGTATTGTTATATCAACTAATCAAAAAAAAATGGAGAGAAATAGCTGTACAAAAAGCATCCATTGCTTCAGTAAAAATATTCAAAGGTTTATTTCTTCATTGCCTGTTGTACCAAGGGTGAAAAAAGAATGCTGAAAAATAGCGGTTCCAGTTAATTTTATATCATGTCCGCACTTTATCGTTCGTGTAAACCCAAGAGTGAATATCTACAAAAAATTTAAGTTTTTTTGGACTTTTAAGTCTTCTGTTCTAGATAACTAAAGCCTTCTTCCCTCTTCACTTCTTCCTTCTTCCTTCTTCCTTCTTCCTTCTTTCTTACTTATACCATTAATTCACTGCAAATTCTGTCAAATGTCGAACTTCTGGCGGATGAAAACCTAATACAATTTTATTTTTAGGAATACCTGCCATAACTAAATCTAACGCAATTCCATCTTCTAATCCATCTTCGTGAATCCAAATTTTATCATTAATAATTTCCAAGTGAACTACACAACCATGAACTCTTTTTCCTTTTAAATATCCTACTGTTAATAATAAATAATTTTTGTGGTCTTCACCAACAATAAACTTTCGTTCTAAGTTACCGTGAGCATAGGGTAATCTAGAATATTCTCCCAAAATTTTAGTAATAATTTGATGATAATTATTTATGATATCCATTGACAAATAACCTCCTGTTTTGCATCAAAAGTTATTAAACTCAGCCTTTGATTTTTTAATAATATTTGACCAATAGGTTCAGTAAAAAACTCCTCAAAAATACTTTCTGTAATCGCTAAATATAGTAACCGCTCCGGTTCAATATCTTGTATAATATCGTAGTATAAAATATATTGACCTAATGCTTTTTCTAAGTCATTAACTCGCGATAAACTGGTAAAGCTTTTAATCTCCACAGCAATTTTTTTCAATCCCTTCTCAGCAGAAAGTAATTTGTCCACTCCCAAATCAACAAACAAATCTCTTTTTCCAATACTCAAAATATAGGGGTCATTAGTAATCGTCCATCCATCCTTAATCAAGGCATTTTTTACTATATCGTGATAAAAGTCTTTAGCTGGCATTCATCCTTACTCCTGAATCTTTAAACCAACTTTTTCAACTATTATAATACAGTAGGTTAAATTAAGCGATATAGCTGCCGCTAGGCTCCGCCAACGCGCAACCCAACACATACAATATGATGGAGTTGTATATTTGTGGGATGAATTGTAAGCTTGGAGAAAAAACAAGTTAGAAGTATTAAATATGAGATTTACCTATTCCAAAAAAAATTTATTCTTTGATTAAGCAATACCAATATTATTGTTGGGTTTATCCTCCGGATAAGCTTCGCTAACGTGCTTCAAGCAAACCTACAAAGTGCCAGTTTTTTATTATAAATATTTAACCGAACATAATATTAGATCGACGATAATTTCATAGTGCTTATTGCTAAAAATTAAATCTAATTAATCTACAAAAAATATAAATATTGCTGCTTTATTTTTTCTATTTTCTGCGTCGAGGAATCAGTTCAGGTTTTGGGGGTTCATAAGATTTTAAAACTTTATCCCCAGTCAAAATTTCCACTTCAAATCCTAACTCAACATAATAGTCAAAAATCCGTTTAATTGTAGCATCTCCTAATGCAAATCCTCGACTAGCAAAATCCGGAAATTCATCAGCTAAATCCTTCAAATTTTCTGCATCCCATAACTTTGACTGTTCTATAAATGCTGCCCAAGGAGTTTGATTATCTGCAGTTAGTTTCATCAAATTTCCTAATTATTTAGCTATTTCATAACGCTTACTATTTGCTTGAGCAATATGATTACCTGTTTCAATAATTACTGCTAAAGGTAAAACAAAAATAGTCTTTGCTTTCTCCTCTTTTTCCAAAATTTCATAGACTTTAACCTTATCCCATTTATTACCTTCAGAACCACAAGTTTCCTTCCCAGGCACACCTAAATAAACACAAAAATAAACACAAAGAATTGAAGTATCAATAATTAGCACTTTTTTCATACTTTCTAGTCTGCTTTAAGACTCTTCTCAATCAAACCCTTACTGGCAATTTTTCCTAAAGTTCCTGATGCCATTAACTTCGGTAAATCTTCAATATCTTCTAAAGGAATTAACTGACTCTCTCCAGTTTGTTTATCTCGATAAGCTACCATCACAAAAGGAATAAATTTTGGAGTTAGTTCATCTAATAAAGCAGAATTATGAGTTGTAACCAAAACATCAATTTGTCGCAGTTCGCCAATTTCTCTTAACATTTGTAATAATAATCCAGCACGAGAAGGATGCAAACCATTATCTACTTCTTCTATAACAATTAAACTTTTTTCTGGCTGAGTTAACATAGCTGTTAAAATTGCCAAAAATCGTAAAGTTCCATCAGACATTCCACGAGCATCAACTATCATTGGTTGTTGGCTAGGATGCCAGATTTATTCACAGTAAAGCATGGCATCGCTATCTAATCTTCCTACAGTTTCAGCCCAAACTTTTCGCATACCTCCTTCTGGTAATTTTGCCAGATATTTTAATAAGTATTCTTCTACTTCAGTTTTCTGTTTTTCTGGTAATGCTGCTAAAACTCCCGCAATATTAGAACCATCTCTTTCTAACTTTTTTGATAGAGGTGAATAATCCCGCATTTGGGAAGTTATAGGATTTAAAATAAAAATATTTTTGAGGATATTTGGTACTATACTTTCGGCAAGCATCATTTGATGAACATTATCAAATTCATAGAAAGGAGTCTGTGTTGTAGAACGACCCAACCAAGGATTAGAAGTGGGATAAAATTTTTCAATATATTCTTTCTCTTTTTTTGAAATCTTCAAGTATATTTGACCATTTTTTCCAAGATTGAAGGAGATAAAAGAAAGTTGCTGAAATGAATTACTATCTGAGAGTTTTTGACTATCAATCAAAGTTAAAGATTCATCTATTACCTGTATAGTTGGTTGAGTTTCTATCGTAATTTTATAAAGATAATCAGCAGCTTCATCTTTGCCATCTACTAATACTTGAAAACTAAATTTTGTTCCAGGTTTTCTAACTGCCCACTCAACCCCACCTCTAATACCTGGAGTCAAGCGATCGCCTGTTAATACTGCTTCTACTGAAGTACCTTGCATAATACTATTCAAAAAATCCAAAGCATCAACAACATTAGATTTTCCACTAGCATTAGTACCAATTAAAACTGTTAAAGGGTCAATATATAATTCCGCATAACGGAAACTTTTCTAATTTTCTAAAGTTATTTGTTTCAGCATCAGACTTCTCCGAAAAAGATATAGATTTTTTGCAGGAGTAGGCAACAGTAATTTCAGTTATAAGTTATCAGTACCTCTGCAATAAGGAGGCTTGAAATAAGGAATATTCTCTTTTTTATACCTTTAAAAATGGAGGTTTTATGCCACATTTTTTAGTAATAAATATATGTTTATTAAAAAGAAAATAAAAAGTTTTTTTTAGGGTTATTTTTTATTTCCAAATTTTCCTCTAATTCAAAGGTTTATTTGTTTTTCGCCAGATGTTTATTAGACATCTTCAAAAATTAAAAATAAAATCAATTATCAGCATAAATTATAAATTATTTCCCCCTATTCCCTATTCCCTATTCCCTATTCCCTTTTTTCTGGAGATGTCTATTAGACTTTCCACCTACCACCTAAAACCTACCACCTTCCTATTCTTTCTTTTCCTTCAACTTCAACAATATTTCATCATGTACTTCCCGCGTAATAGGATATAAATAAGCCAACAATAATCCAACCACTAAAAACACAGTAGGTAACGGACCAATTGCCACCCGAATTGCCAAAAGAGCAGACTCCGGTTGAATAGGTGGAGTCTCCCCAGGAACACTTTCAATAAACCCAGCAATATCCAAAGCTACCCCTACCAAAAACAATCCAATAGCTAACCCTACCTTCTGCAAAAAAACCATAAAAGAATAAAAAATTCCCTCCCTTCTTTGCCCAGTATTTAACTCATCCAAATCAATAACATCAGGAATCATTGACCAAGGAACTAAATAAGCAGTTGATACTCCAAAACCAGCCATTATTGCCAAAGAATACATTAAACCAACCTGTCCAGGTTGAATAAAAAATAACCCACCCTGAGCAATTATCCACAAACAAACACCCATAAAATAAACAGCTTTATTCCCCAGTTTTTTACTAACAAAACTCCAAACAAATAACATAGTTAAAGCAGTACCTTGAACAGCGATCGCCACTTGAGGAAAAGTTGCTTCTGGTAACTGCATCCAGTTAATTACAAAGTAAGGCAAAATCGAAGCTGTTAACTGTACTCCCAACCAAGAACATAGATAAATTCCAATGACAAATAAAAACGGACCATTACTAAAAGCTACTCGAATTTGTTCAGCAATAGGTAAATTAGCATTATTACCTTCCTCCTGTTTTTTATTAGCAGTAAGTGTCCGTTTGCGAGTCCCCAAAAAACACCAATAAATAGGTAAAACACCAATTATTGCACAAACTATACCCAAAACTATAAATTGTTGAATAGGGTTATCTGGGAAAAGAGAAAAAATCAATTGAGCAAGAACCAAAGAAAGAATACTACCACTAATAGAAAAAGCAAATCTGAAACTATTTAAACTTGTTCGTTCATGGTAATTTTGTGTTAACTCTGGAGTCAAAGCAGCGTAGGGAAGATTAACAACTGTATAAGCAATATTAAATAAAATAGCAATTATCACATAATACCAAAATAAAAAAGACTGATTAGTACTAGGAACTATCCACTGCAAAAAAAATAAAATCCCAAAAGGAATAGCACCAAAAACCATCCAAGGATAACGTCTACCCCAAGGATGAACAGTGCGATCGCTCATCACTCCAATTATCGGGTCATTAATAGCATCAGAAATTTTACCAATCATCAAAATACTACCCGCAATACCAGCAGGTAAACCAGCAACATTAGTAAAGAAAAATAATAAGAAAAATACCTGGACATTACCGCAAATTGCCGGACCTAGATCGCCAGCACCATAAGCTAATTTCGTCCAGAAGTTAAGTTTTTCAGTTTGAGGGGAAAAGTTATTCATAAGATATCTCCAAAAAATAGGGAGTAGGGAGCAGGGAGTAGAAAGTTTTCATTAACATAAAATACAGAAATTTTGGCTTAAAAGCAGAGGGCACAAGTTTTGTAGTTTACCTTGTGAAAACCGTTATAAATACTCAAAACTTAGGTTTAATATAATAGGACTGACGCACGAGGCACGAAAAAGTAGTGTTTGAAATTACTTCCGGTGTCGGTCGCTGCGGACAGAAATACCTTCAACTGCATAAGTCCTGATAATAGAGTTGTCGCTAAATAAAGGGAAAAAATCACTCTAACCTAGACAGAGCAATAATTCCAAGCATTTTTATTTTCCAATAGCTACAATCCTTACAAAACAAGGTTTTTGGGATTTTTTTCAGTTATAAAGCGACAACTCTAATAGATATCTCTAGAAAATAGGGAATAAGCAACAGGAAGAAATATTTGAATATTTATGGATAAGAACTTGAGTAAAAGCACTAATACCAAAACGTTTTTCGCCCTTCCGCTCTAACCCTTCCGCTCTAACCCTTCTGCCTTCTTCATTCTTCCTTACCTTCAAAAGCTAAAATCAATCAACCACAGTGCCAAAACCCCCAAGACACCAACCCCTATCAGAATAGTAAGCACATAAGATTGACCTTTACCAGATACCCCATACTTCAAACCCTCCCCACTAAAAATCGTTGCCAAACCAACTAAATTAACAACTCCATCAACAATATAACGGTCAACCCAAGCATTTAACCTTGAAAGTTGGCTAACCGCAAATACCACAGTTACATCGTAGAAACGATCGATATAGAAATCATAAGCAAGCAAATCTTGAACAAAACGCAAAGGAGCATATACTGGTCGAGACCAAATTCTGCCTAACTCCATCATGCTACCAAAAATAACACCAATCAAACCAGATGCAACTAACAAAATCACAACAGCTATATTAATATAACCCCAGTCAGGTAATAGTGATAACCGTTGCATCATTATCGGTGTGAGTAGAGTAACGATAATTAACGATACCATCGGTACAGCCATTGGCCAGGGAACTTCTGGTGCCCGTTTCGTTTTCGGTTGAGATTCACCCCAGAACACCAAACGATAAACACGGGTTAAATTTAAAGCAGTCAGGAAATTAACAAATAACAAAACAGGTACAACCCAAGGATCGATAATCCAAAACACATCTAAACCTTGTCGTAACGCCCAGAAACCCCCTAAAGGTAATAACCCGATTAAACCTGCAGTACCTACTAAGAAAGAAGTTGTCGTAACTGGCATTCGAGACCCCAAACCCCCCATTTCTGTAAGATCTTGGCTATTTGTAGTCAAAATTACCCCTCCAGCACTCATAAATAATAGCGCTTTAGCAATGCAATGAGCTAATAGTAACAGCAAGCCAAAACCAGTCCATTGTGTACCAACAGAAATAAACACTAAACCTAGGTAAGCACTGGTAGAATGAGACAAAGCACGCTTAAGATCAATTTGAGCCAGAGCAACAAGAGAAGCTCCGATCGCAGTTATAGTTCCGATCACCACTAATACATCTAGAGCTATAGGAGCAATAATTAAAATCGGCTGCATTTGGATCAGTACATAAGCTCCCATGGCAACCACCACAGTATTCCGCAAAATTGAAGCTGGGTTTGGCCCTTCCATTGCCTTATCCAACCATAGATGCAGAGGAAATTGAGCGCATTTACCTATTGGCCCCGCAATCAAAGCCAATCCTAACAAATTACCAGTAATAGGAGAAAGTTCTACTCTTTCAGCCCATTCATATAGGTCAGTAAAATTCATACTGCCAGCTAAAGCTGATATGGCAACTACTCCCATGAGTAGTAAAACATCTCCGACTCGCTTCGTTAAAAACGCATCTCTAGCTGCTGTTACGACCAGGGGTTGAGCATACCAAAAACCTACTAACAAATAAGTAGAAAGAGTCAGCATTTCTAGCAAAGTATAGGAAATGAACAAAGAGTCACTAATTGTTAAGCCACTCATTGCTGCCTCAAAAAATCCCATTAGTCCAAAAAATCTGGCTAGCGCCCAATCCTTTTCTAAATATCCCAAAGCATAAAGTTGGGCTAATAGACTGAAACCCGTCACAACATCCATTGCTCCAACGGTTACAGATGAGATATTAAAGGCAAAAGATAAGTTGAGGTCTGCCGTTTGTAGCCAGTTGAATATGATTTCTCGTGGTTCTTGGTGACAAACAGCTTGATAAACAATGGAACCATGAATAAAGGCCAATAACGTCATCAAGATATTAAAATAAGCTGCTGGCCGTGGTCCCGTACGTTGAATTATCCCTGTTGACCAGGGTAAAGTCAAAATTGCTCCAATTAAACCATAAAAAGGTATCCACCAACAGTTTTGAGTCAGAAATTCCATGATTTATTATTTATTTACCTTTACTGTTAAAAATAAATATATATTATTAATATAGGTTCAACTTATTATAAGTATATGTACTGATTTTTTTGCTACTTACAGACCATAGTTCCAAAAGTAATAAAAAAAAATTTAGGATTGGTATCTGGAGGCTGAGGATCGCTAGAATTAGTAATTAAGTCATTAAGTCCAAAGATTTCAATCTTAGCTAATTTATTTTTATAAATACCTGCAATTATGAATTATGATGATAGTTGCTATTGTCAACGATGCCATGTTTCTCTATGCTAAAACTATAGCATTTGATAGGTTTAATCATAATAATGGGAATTCCCTTGAAAACTATCTAGAGACAACACTGGCCTCAATGCTTAAGTTAACTATTGGTCAATAGGAGGAAAATAAATGCCAATTGCTGTGGGAATGATTGAAACTAGAGGGTTTCCAGCGGTAGTAGAGGCTGCTGATGCTATGGTTAAAGCAGCTAGAGTTACTCTGGTCGGTTACGAAAAAATTGGTAGTGCTCGTGTAACAGTAATTGTCCGAGGAGATGTATCAGAAGTACAAGCTTCTGTTGCTGCAGGTATAGAATCAGCCAAACGAGTTAACGGTGGTGAGGTAGTATCAACTCATATCATTGCTCGTCCCCACGAAAACTTAGAGTATGTATTGCCAATTCGATATACTGAAGAAGTCGATCAGTTCCGAACTTATTAGTTAGCAAGACTCATTTGAGGCAGTGAGAATTACTACAAGTATTTTGACTAGAACTGGTTGATGAAAAGTTTTTTTTGCAGATAACTGCAAATATAATGATTAAAATCTTAGAACTAAGTAACTTTGCAGATCAAAAATCTACATCTGTGACCAATAATGCTTGACTTTCACAAGCTTTAGGATCGTGCTTTAGGTTCTGTAAGAAAAAACACCAACTTTACCCTAAGATCTTAGGGCAATCATTATTTAAGAGATTGCCCATTCCAGGGAAAGCCTTCAAAAATTATCATCTAAAATTCTAGTAAATTTAGGAATTAATCACTCCCCAACTTAGAGCATTATTTGGAAAAGCAATTATTATTCCAAATAGCCATAGCTAGGATAAAGTCAATACATATACAAGTAAAGCAAAAGAATATCACGGAGTAAGAATAATGTCAATTGCCGTCGGGATGGTAGAAACCCTAGGCTTTCCAGCAGTCGTAGAAGCAGCAGATGCAATGGTGAAAGCTGCACGAGTCACCCTTGTTGGCTATGAAAAGATTGGTAGTGGTCGGGTAACTGTGATCATTCGCGGAGATGTATCAGAAGTACAAGCTTCAGTAGCAGCAGGAGTTGATAACGTCAAGCGGGTGAATGGAGGCCAAACAATGTCTACCCATATCATCGCTCGTCCCCATGAAAACCTAGAGTATGTTTTACCTATTCGTTATACAGAAGAAGTAGAACAATTTCGTGACAGCACCAACGCTGTTCGTCCAGTAAATAGACCATAACTTGATTGCGGATAGCAGGTTTTGAGATTGAACTGAAAAAGAGAATTTACCTAGAAGGTGTTTCCTAGAGTCAAACAACAGTAGATAAGTTTCCTACTTTTAAAAGCTGTATTCCTTGGAATGAGGATTTTATGATCTACAAGAGTTAAATGGAGTATACCGTCAACAGATATAGTTCCATTCGTGAACTTCTGGAGTTTATTGAATCCTCAATCCTGACTGTGGAACTGTAAAATAGTTTCTGTTTTGAGTCTGACCACTAAAAGCTGCAATTTTTTAGATGCGATAAATATCTGAGACGCAGCAAATATATCAAAGCACTCAGCAATAATCAGTCAATATTTACTGAACGCTGAAGGGTATTTTATGGCAGTTAGGCATGACCGTAATATCCTACAGACTAGAAAAATCTAGCACCTTTGGGTAGAAGCAGAAGATATTAGTGAGCATTAGTGACTAAATTCTAGCACATAATAAAACCGAGAGTGAAAAACAACTTTTCAGGTTTCAATCTAAAATCTCATATCTGAAAATCATGTAATTAAATTAGAGATCATGCAAATTGCCAAAGTTCGTGGCACTGTTGTTAGCACCCAAAAAGAGCCTAGTTTACAAGGAACAAAGCTACTTCTGCTGCAATTCATAGACGAAGAAGGCCATCCATTGCCTAAATATGAAGTAGCTGCCGATAATGTCGGAGCCGGAATAGATGAATGGGTTCTGGTTAGTCGAGGCGGAGCAGCTCGTGAAATACCTCGTAGTGAACAACTGCCTATAGATGCCAGAGTAGTCGCAATTATTGACACAATCACAGTGGACAATAGCATGATCTACGGTAAAAAAGACCAATATCGTTAAACAGTCCATTAACTACCAATAGCTTGAACTGTTGGATGTTGAAATCTTGAACTGCAAGAAATTTATTTAGTACACTAACATCCAACAATTAGCTGAAGGAGAAAAAAAAATATGCCACACCGCAACGAAGCGGCTCCACCAACCCCCTGGTCAAAAAGTTTGGCACAGCCAAAGATAGATAATACCTCCTATGTTCACTCCATGTCTAATGTTATTGGAGATGTTCGCATGGGATCCCATGTATTAGTAGCTCCCGGTACATCCATTCGTGCTGACGAAGGTACTCCCTTCTTTATCGGCGCAGGAAGCAATATCCAAGATGGTGTAGTAATACATGGCCTAGAACAAGGAAGAGTAGTAGGAGATGACAACCAAAGCTATTCTGTATGGATAGGTAAAGATGTTTCTATCACCCACAAAGCACTAATTCACGGCCCCTGCTATATCGGAGATGAATCTTTTATCGGCTTTCGCTCTACAGTATTTAACGCCCGTATTGGTGAAGGCTGCATCGTGATGCTCCATGCTCTCATCCAAGACGTAGAAATTGCTCCTGGTAAGTATGTACCTTCAGGAGCAATTATTACAAATCAACAGCAAGCAGACCGTTTGCCAGATGTACAACCAGCCGATCTGGAATTTAGCCATCATGTGGTGGGAATTAACGAATCTTTACGACAAGGTTATCTCTGTGCAAAAAATACATCCTGTATTACCCCTATTAAAACTGACATGAATAATAATTACGGTAACGGTAACGGTTACAGTTACAAATCTTCTTTAGTACCAACTGGCTCTTTAACCCCAGAAGTAGTTGCTCAAGTGAGACAGCTAGTATCCCAAGGATACGATATTGGCACAGAACACGCTGATGTTCGTCGCTTCAAAACTGGTTCCTGGAAAACTTGTTCTCCAATTCAAAGCAAAAATTCCTCAGAAGTAGTAGCAGCTCTAGAAGCTTGTGTCGAAGAACACGCTGGAGAGTATGTACGTCTGTTTGGTATTGACCCCAAAGCCAAACGCCGAATTTCTCCAATTATGATTCAACGGCCTGATGGCAAAAAAATTCCTCAAAAATCGACTACTGGTAATTATAGTGTTCCCGCTGCTTTTGGCGGTCAACCTGCTACAACAAATAACACAGGATTAACTCAAGAAATTGTAGACCAAGTAAACTCCTTGCTATCTCAAGGATACAAAATTAGCACTGAGTATGCTAATGAACGTCGCTTTAAAACTAGCTCTTGGCAAAATGGCCCGACTATTTCAGAAAGCAGTGCCTCACAAGTATTACCAGCTATAGAGCAGTTTTTGGCAGAACATAGCGGTGAATATGTACGTTTGATAGGCGTTGATCCTGTAGCTAGACGTCGTGTTGTAGAAACATTAGTTCAACAGCCTGGCGATCGCCCTATTAAGCAATCTGCTGCTGCCTCTTTCACTGCTAAAACCCCTGCAAATAGCCACGGTAGTAAGCTAAACACAGGATTAAGTCAGGACGTTTTAGCTCAAGTAGGTTCCCTATTTAATCAAGGATATCGCGTCAGCATAGAACACGCTAATGCACGTCGCTTTAAGACTAGCTCTTGGCAGAGCGCTCCCATTTCGGCACAGACTACTGCACAAGCAATAGAGCAATTAGAAGCAGCTTTGGCACATTATAGTGGGGAATATGTACGTTTAATTGGTGTCGATCCTGCTGCTAAACGTCGGGTGTTGGAAGTATTGATTCAGGAGCCAAATGGCAAACGCCAAGGAGTTACTACAGCTTCTAATGGAGCAGGTAATAGTAAACCTCCTATTTATAATACTGCTCATACCAGTGTATCGAGTCAAGGCAGTGGGTTCAAGACAGAACTAAGTCAGGAAGTTTTAGCTCAAGTAGGTTCACTATTTAATCAAGGAAATCGCATCGGCATAGAGCACGCTAATGCACGTCGCTTTAAGACTAGCTCTTGGCAGAGCGCTCCCATTTCGGCACAGACTACTGCACAAGCAATAGAGGAATTAGAAGCTGCTTTGGCACAGTATAGTGGGGAATATGTACGTTTAATTGGTGTCGATCCTCAAGCTAAACGTCGGGTGTTGGAAGTATTGATTCAGGAGCCAAATGGCAAACGCCAAGTAGTTCCTACAGTTTCTAATGGAGCAGGCAATAGTTATCAACCATCATATAATAGTGTAACAGCTACTGCTAGTACCCAGAAGCTAACTCAAGAGGTTGTAGAACAAGTTCGCTCTTTAATTGCGAGTGGTTACAAAATAGGTACAGAGTATGCAGACCAACGCCGTTTCAAGACTAGCTCTTGGAAAACTGATACTCAAATTAATGGCAAACGTGATGCTGATGTTTTCCCAGCTATTGAGGAAACTCTAGCTCAACACGAGGGAGAATATGTCCGCTTAATTGGTATCGACCCTCAAGCTAAACGCCGTGTTTTAGAAATGATTATTCAGCAACCTAACGGTAAGGCTAAGTAAAAAAAACCAGAAAGTCAAAAGTTCAAAGTTGGAACTTTTGACTTTCAGTCGGATATTTGAAAGGAGTATTTATGCAGTTTACACCACTACAACCAATTGATAATACTGAACCTTTTGTTAGTGGTGATGTAAAAATTGAGCCGAATGTTGCGATCGCATCTGGTGTCATTCTCCAAGCTGCTGCTGATTGTCAGATAGTTATTGCTACAGGGGTTTGTATTGGTATGGGAGTTATTCTTCATGCTTACCAGGGCAACATTGAAGTTGAGTCGGGAGTCACCATTGGTGCAGGAGTGTTAGTAGTTGGTAAGAGTAAAATAGGGGCTAATGCTTGTATTGGTTCAGTGGCAACGATTATAGAGCATGATGTTGAACCAAATCAAGTTGTACAACCTACTTCTATTATAGGAGAGTCTGGACGACAAATTTTAGAAAATTCTACTACAGCTCCATCTCAACCTCCATCTCAAACAGTTTTAACACCACACATAACAACCACTACTAAAAGTAATGATGATTTGTCAGTAGACCCGGAATTAAGCAGTAGTTCTGAATTGAGTGAAGAAAATCTTTCTCAAACAAGTACTTTTAATTATCCAGATAATCATCAGGAATTAGGCAGTAGTTCTGAATTGGATGAAGAAAATATTGCTCAAACAAGTACTTTTAATTATCCAGATAATCATCAGGAATTAGGCAGTAGTTCTGAATTGAGTGAAGAAAATATTGCTCAGAAAAGTACTTTTAATTATCCAGATAATCATCAGGAATTAGGCAGTAGTTCTGAATTGGATGAAGAAAATATTGCTCAGAAAAGTACTTTTAAGTATCCAGGTAATCATCAAGGACTAAACAGTAATTATCAATTTTTCAAAAAAACTGAACCTGAAAATGATAATTCTAATGCCCTTGTTAATCAAGAATTAACAAATAATTCTTCATCACCAGACCAAGAAAAAGCTAAAAATGAAGAAGAAACTCAAAATAAAATTGAGCAGGCTAAAACTCAACTACAAGAAGAAGCACCTGAAACCACGAAAACTCCAATCTACGGACAAGATTATGTAAATAGGATGATGAAAACTTTATTTCCTCATAAAAATTCTCTTAGCTCTCATCCCGATGAAGAAGATTAGAAAAGTCATATTGGGTTAGTAAGGGAAACACAGAGGTAGTAGATGCCGAGGATTATAGGAATTTTTGTTACTTTTGACTGATGTTAGTTGAGATAAACTAAAAAATCTGATTTAGAGCAGGATATTTGTAGCAGATAAACAGCAGTCGGATAATTGACAATATAACTATTTTTTGATACAAGAAGGCTTGCTAATTTCAAAAAAAATATAATATAATTTGATAAATGTAGAGAACTAGCTGACAAAACTTTACTCTCATCCAGGGACAAAAAATTATTCAAAGTCTCTTTCAAGTAAAGTCCAATCAGCTCAACTATATTAATTTCTATTTTTGATTTTATATAAAAAAAACCTGAACTAGCTCTAAAGACCATCACCTTTGAAAAACCTAGCCAAAGAAAGGACATTTCTACAAATTTTCCACCATGCGGACTGCCTACCAATATAAATTAAGGCCCAACAAAGAACAAATAGCCACTATTCAATTGTGGTTGGAATTGTTGCGTCGGCAGTACAACTATAGGTTAGGAGAGCGGTTTTCGTGGTGGTCAGAAAATCGTTGTCCAGTTAACGCTTGCCCTT